>JAAYQK010000245.1 GCA_012519325.1 Gracilibacteraceae bacterium
AGAAGTATGAGGAGTATTACAGGGTAATAAACCAGGTCTCATACAATGAAAACTTAGTGAACGTAAGAAATCCTGAAGTAAGACATGTCTTCACACAGCTGAGGGATGACGAGATGCGTGATATAGCAAGAATACAGCAAAAGATTGAAAGGAATAAAGGCTCCTCAGGAATAATTGCAAAGATAATACCGAAAAAAACCAAGTATTGAGAGCAAATACTGGAAAGGCATGGGGGAAATAATTAATGAAAGCGGCGATCATAGGTGCAGGATTAGCAGGGCTATACTGCGTCCATGAACTGGAGAGACTGGGGATAAGCCCTGTAATTTATGAAAAAAACAGCTTTATCGGAGAATCAATAAACCATGTTGCAGCAGTTTTGAATATTTTGCACAGGCCAATACCTGATATAGTAAGGTACATCAGCAAAAACCACCATCTTAACATACAACCTCTTACAACGGTTAATGTACTGGAGCACCATACCCCAATGTGACTACAACATTAAAAGGGTCTTTTGGTTATTTTTTTAAATATACTAAGGATGTTGACTCTCTTAAATGTCAAATATATGATAAGCTTAAACATACGAAGCTTTTCCTGAATGAAATAGGAGATTATGAAAAGCTTTCGAAAAAGTTTGATTATGTTGTGGTGGCAAATGGAAATTTGAGCTTTGCAGAGGAACTGGGAATTTGGCAGGGGTGGATCAGAATCTATGTGAGGGGTGCGGTAATTCTGGGGGATTTTGATCCTAACAGGCTGATTATGTGTATAAATAAAGAATACTTTAAAAACGGTTATGCCTATCTATGCCCCTTTGACAGGCACAGGGCAATATTAGCAGCAGTTGTAAGCGATGTTAAAGAGAAAGAGATTGATCGGTATTGGGCTTTTTATATACGGAGAAAGAATCAAGAATACGATAATAGAGGAATTCACCATGATGCACAATAGCGGTTGGGTATATCTACATCAGCTTGGAAACATTATTTTTGCCGGCAATGCAGGAGGTGGGGTTGAGCCTTTCTTGGGCTTCGGGCACCTAAATGCGGCAATAATGGGCGCAGCGGCAGCCAGGACCATAGCTTTGGGCCGGGATTATGAAAAGCAGATTAAAAGCGAAATGGACAGGAATTATGAGATGTGGAAGCTAAGGAAAATGTTTAATAAAATGACTAATAATCAGTATGATCTGCTTATTGGAGCTTTAGGGATCCCCGGGGTAAATAAGCTGCTTTACTCCAGTAATATACATGTTTCTAAGTATGCAGCATTTATAAGTAAGCTTGTATTAAGGGAACCTAACAAGTAGAAAATTTCATATCCGATATTACAATCCTTTTTTTTTCAGATGCCTGAACAGCAGGTTTATCCAAGTAAAAGTAAGTATATATGTTACTATAGACCAAGGTACGATCTGCCAGCCGGTAAATACTATTGTCCGGGTATACAGGCTTAGGAGTTCATAACCAAGCAAGAGCACAGTCCATAAGACGGTATATATAATAGCAGGCTTAATCTTTTCGGGCAAAAACATCGTATATATCACCTCAATTACCGGATAAAGAAGTACAGCTGATATTATAATATAAAAAAGTGAGTCTGCTTTATCTACATAATAGTATAGGCCGGCATATTCGCCTAACGATGTTTCATAAAGCAAGGAGTAGCCCATGCCGGCAATATTAGTATATGCTTAAGAGTTACTGGATACTTCAGAGCACACATTAAGAATATAATCCATACGACAGCAATGGAACCATAGAAAAGTGATATTGCCATTTGTATACCTTCCTCCGGATTTTTGCAAATAATTTTCTGGGATTAGTATGACCCAAGGATGTCTTGTTAATCCAAATCTGAATATATAAGTATAATAACCCGCATAATAAGAATAATGCGACAGAAGACACGGGGACGTTTCCCCTGTCTCACTGAAAGCGAGACACGCGAAACGTCCCCATGTCCTCGGAGAAACGTCCCCATGTCCCCAATTGCGTCGCATAATTCTTCGAATATGTCATATTATGGAGGAAGTAATTTGAAAAAAGAAATTAGAAAACTGATGGTAATAACTTCGATTATCTCAAGTTTTCTGCTTTTAACGATAGCAATATCTTTTCTAAGCTTATTACAAATCAGTTTCATTTCTCATTCCAGGATAATCATTTATATAGCTGCTGCGGCATCAGCTCTCTTGATATTTATATGGGTGGTATCCATGGAACTGGTGAAGGCAGACAGGTCGGACAAGGCAGAAGGCCTCGGCATATATGTGCTGGAGGCAGGAATGAGCATTCTGCTGCCGGTATATATTTATATGACAGGGCTATTCAAAGGTGATAAGGATGATATTAGAAGGGTGTTCATAAAGATTAACAATCTTGTGGTAAAGCATAATCTTCAAAAACACTGCCCGTCCAAAATGCTTATGCTTCTTCCTGGTTGCATGCAGAATAAGGATTGCAGCTGTAAGATAACAGAGGACATAATAAATTGCCGCAGGTGCGGCAAATGTAGGATTGGAGAATTAACAGGTCTGGTTGAGCGGTTTAATGTCAGGGCTACTGTAGTAAAGGGCGGAACAGCGGCAAGAAATGTTGCAAAGAAATACAAGCCGGATTTCATTATTGCTGTTGCATGCGAAAGAGAGCTGATGAGCGGTATGGCAGACGTAGGAAGAATACCGGTAATCGGAATAATAAACCAAAGGCCTAACGGGTACTGCACAAATACTACGGTTGACATTTTGCATATTAAGGAAATTCTGATGGAACTGGAGGAAAAAGGGTTGGAATTAAGGGGTACCCGGCAAGGGGCGAAAAAATGTTCAGAAGCCCAGAAAAATTACTGATTGTCAATTTATGCCGTATAATGTACTATTTATATAATTACATTTTTTGTGAAGGGTGCCATTCATGGCATCCTGCGGAGGGTTATCCATAATTATATTCAATATGTAAAGAGCTTAAGGATGCCGGCTTTGCAAAATATGCATTATAAGGGGATGGCATTATGGAAGATAAAAAGGCGTACATGAGAAAATCGGTTCTTTTGTGGTGTATTTTGATGGTCATCAGCATTATTCTGGGATATTCAATATATAATGCTTTTTCCGGACGCATATATGCAAATGTTGTTGAATTTATGAACAATAATCTGCGATTTGCTGAAAAAATGGGGAAGCCACAGGCAATATGTAGACGAATGGTATGTGGTTGGAAAGGACGGGAGCATCATTTCTTCTGTTGGCAGGACAAGAAATTTACTGATTAATTCTTCTGGTGGAACAAGAATTCAGTCGATTATAAAAGAGGCTATATTCTCCGGAAGAACTATCACTGGTACGGAGCTTATAGAAACCGATGACAGGAGAGATAAATTTACCCTGATGCAGTATGTTGTGGTGCCTGTAATGGAGGATGAAAACAGTCCCATCGGCGGGATTGTGACCTCAATGGATCTTGCTGGGGATGAAAATATAACAGAGAAGATAAGAAGTGATACAGGTATGTACAGCGTAATATCTGCAATGGATCGGATTATTACCAGCAACCTGGAGTCAGGGTTGTACAGGTTCAAAACGTGAGACAATCTGCCTGAAGATATCCGTATGGAGGTCCTTGAAAAGGGTGCTCCCTTAGTCAGAAGGGAGAATGATAACGCGTACTTCGGTGCATTTAGAGCTATAAGAGATAAGGAAGGGCGTATAATCGGGGTACAGGGCATATTAAGCCATAATCATTTAGTTGAGGCTACTCTTGGACAAATAGGAGACTTCACAACTATTGTAGTTTTTCTGTTGGTTGCAGTTTTCACAATAATTGTCTGGTCTTATATCAGAATTCAGAAGGTTCTAATTAATGGAAAGCAGTTTTAAAACAGGTTGAGCACCATAAAGAGATTTTCGGATTTGGTAAGGCAAGCTTCAAGTGAAGATGAGGTTTATGATATATTGTTTGACATGCTTAAGAAAAAGAGCGGTATAGTTCAAGTTGTGGTGATAAAAAAGGGTTACAACGATAAGAATATGACAGTGTTTAAGGCAATGGATATGGAAAAGCTCAAAACCATAGAAAATAAAGTAACCACTGAGCAAAACTGTTGGGCTGTAAAAACAGGCAACGAATTTGTATATAACGGTAACAGCGATGATTTTAATTGCAAGGAATTCCACAGGGAATCAGTAAGTTATTTATGTATTCCGATAGTTCTCGGAGGTATAGTTTCCGGGGTAGTGCAAATACAAAGTGATAAGAAGGACTTTTTTACTGATTCTATGATAACTGAAATAAAAGTATATATAGATAGTATTACTCCGGTAATCAGCAATTTAAGATTGCTGGAAAGCCTTAACAATATGGCTTCCGTTGATACCCTGACAAAGGTATACAACAGAAGATACCTAGAAAAGTATCTTGAGGAGCAGATAGAAATCTCAAAGGAAAATAACCTTCACCTGAGTGTAATAATGCTTGATATCGATTTTTTCAAGAGATTCAATGATATCTACGGCCACGATGCAGGGGACTATGTGCTGATGCACTTTGCAGATACCCTTAAGTTTAATGTAAGAGAGAGTGACGTTGTGTCAAGATATGGAGGGGAGGAATTTGTGGTTGTGCTGCCAGGAACTGATCTTCACGGAGCATATACAGTTGCCGAAAAGCTCAGAAAGAAAGTGGAGGATATGTCCTTGACCGCAATAAGCAATGAAGCTCCTCCCAAGATAACCTGCAGTCTGGGGATATCTTCCTACCCTATTCATGGTAATAACATAGACAAGCTTATACAATCTGCCGACAAGGCATTATACAAGGCAAAAAACTCAGGCAGGAACAGAACCTGCATATTCGGAGAAACGTCCCCGTGTCCTTCTTTTTTCATGTAAAAATATGAATGCATATTGCAATAAGACTTGCACATTACCAAAACCATTTCATATTACTGGTATTATGATGAATAAGTTTGGAGGTTGTCAAATGGGCAAAAAATTCAAATGTCCGATGATGTGCAATATGCAAATGATGCATGAAATGGATCCTATGGACATGATGCCATATATGCCGATGACAGGGGATATGGAAATGGACTGCTTTTACGAGGATGAAGAAGACGACAGGCATTTTATGAGAATGTACCCCGAAAGCTGCAGAAAAATAATGA
>JAAYQK010000246.1 GCA_012519325.1 Gracilibacteraceae bacterium
AAGGGTTGATATGACAAATATAAAGAAAATGAAGGACGAACTGAAAAGTGAAATCAATCTTACATACACGGATATTTTAGTTAAAATAACTTCAAAGGCTCTTCTGGATTTTCCATTATTGAACTCATCTGTTGAAGGTGAGGAAATAGTATTGAGAAATTATGTAAATATGGGAGTCGCTGTTGCATTGGAGGAGGGGCTTATAGTACCGGTAGTAAAAAATGCCCATTTAAAGGGTTTGAAGGAAATTTCCGGGGAGATAAGAAATTTGGCTGAAAAGGCCAGAAATAATGGACTCAGCATGGACGAAATAGAAGGGGGAACCTTCACAATAACTAATATAGGGATGTTCGGAGTTGAGAGCTTCACACCGATTATAAACCAACCGGAGGTTGCAATACTTGGTATCACTGCAATTGTAGATACTGTAATAAATGAAGGCTCAAATTTTGTAACAAAACCATTGATGAATCTGTCTCTCACAGCAGATCATAGAGCGGTAGACGGTGCAGTTGCAGCCAGTTTTCTCGCCCATCTAAAGAAGATGATTGAAAAACCTTCAATGCTGCTGCTTTAGTAAGGGCTGACTTTGCAGCTGCCATCTGCACCCCCTGCTTCTATTTCATAACAAGTTCCACCGGGCAGTGGTCCGAGCCGAATATTTCTGAATGAATGTCTGCGCTGATCAGTCTCTCTGCCAATCTTTCAGAAACACAAAAATAGTCTATGCGCCATCCGGCATTATTTGCTCTTGCATTGAAGCGGTAAGACCACCAGGAGTAAACACCTTCTCTGTCGGGGTAGAAATATCTATAGGTGTCTATAAACCCCGCTTCTAAAAATTCACTGAACTTGTTCCTTTCCTCATCGGTAAAGCCTGCACTCCTCCTGTTGCTGCCCGGATTCTTCAAATCTATTTCCTTATGCGCTACATTCATATCCCCGCAAATCACAACAGGCTTTTTCCTGTCCAACTCCTTAATATAACTTCTGAACGCGTCCTCCCATTCCATTCTGTAGTCCAGCCTTGCCAGCTCCTGCTGGGAATTGGGTGTGTATACCGTAACAATGTATATGTCATCATATTCGAGAATAATCACTCTTCCTTCCTTGTCATGCTCTTCTCTACCTATTCCGCAGGTGCAGCCCAATGGCTCAACCTTGCTGAAAATGGCAACCCCTGAGTAGCCTTTTTTTCTGCATAATTCCAATATTGATGGTAGCCGGGAGTTTCCAGTTCCAACTGCCCCTCTTGCAGCTTAATCTCCTGAATACAGAAAATATCAGCATCCACTTCTTTGAAGTATTCCAAGAATCCCTTTTTTATACAGGCTCTGAGACCATTTACATTCCATGATATCAGCTTCAATTATATCCCTCCATACCGCAATCATTACTACATCTGCTCCAATTCTTCACCGTACAAATCAATCCTCATACTCAGAATATCCGCCAATCCTACAAACTCGCAGCCTACAAAGTAACCATCCTCATGCCTATCTACCCGTATGATTTTTAATACCCCATAGAAATACTTATCAGGTGCCAGTTGAATTTTCGCATCAAAATAGTAGTTTAATGGCAGCTCATGTTTGCAGGAAAAGCCTATACCTGTCTTTGAAATATTCCTGACTTCTATTTCTTCGTTTACAGCAGGAATAAATTCATAATCCTGCTTAAACAATGAAGAAATATTAAGCTCCATTTTTATTGGAATTCTTTTGCTCCTTCTTCTTTCTTCCATAGTTCAGTTCCTCCTTGATTTAGGAGCTTGCGCTGCCTAAAATCTGTATGCCCTTTCTATCCTGTTCTTCTATCCCTGATATTACCTTGTCCAAGTATGAAACCACCTGTTTTGATAGTTCTTCCGCTTCGTTATAGTATTCCTGAGCCTCAGATTTGTTTTTCTCCTTTACAGATTCTATTACCTTATGCCCAAAATTATGAAGCTCAATATGTATACTGTCAATTGCCTTCCAATCATCTTTTATTGACGGATGGTTTATATATATGGAATTGTAAAAATGCCCGAAAGCACATTTAGTTCCATTTGTCTGTATGGGATAGGTCCTCATTTCATCCACTATACGTTTAAGATTGTCCACCCAATTCTTATGTGCTTCTCTGGCTTTGTTCAGATTTTGCATCAATTCCTGATTGTTTATTGAGTTTTTGCTTCCAAGGAGAGTATGCATCATTTCCTTTACAATCCCGGATAATGCATCATCTATTTGAGATATCTTCTTTGCTTGCCCTGCACTCTCCATTGCGTCATTTGTTATTTCCTGAGTCATTTGACTAAGCTTTTCCGCATCCTGACTTGAGGCTTCCATTGCTTTATTGATTTCACCGGCTGCAATTTTGATACCCTCCATAGAATCATTAATTACTTTAATATCCTGTATTGTTGCATTAAGCATATTTACGTTTTCTCCTATAGTATCGGTAATAATATCCAGCTTCTGGCTCATTTCATAAGTAGAACTTACCGTATTGTCCATACTCTGCTTGCCGGATAAGGCTGCACTCTGAATATTATTAACAAAAGCATTCATTCCTTCCAGACTGTTCTTTGTATCATCTGCAAGCTTTCTGATTTCCTGGGCTACAACCGAAAATCCCCTCCCGTGTTCACCGGCCCTTGCCGCTTCAATAGATGCATTAAGTGCCAAAAGAT
>JAAYQK010000247.1 GCA_012519325.1 Gracilibacteraceae bacterium
CTCTTTCAATTTCCAGAATCTCTGAAACCTTCCAGCCCGGTTTTTGCAGTAGATTACGCATTGTTTCAATTTCAGCTTCCAAATTTTTAATTCGAATTTGAGTATCAAAATAGCTGTCTGTCACATCTTCGGCTTACCTGTTACTGTTAATAATTTTCCCCAAACTCTTAAGGCTTGAAACAAATGTATCGGCTTCTCCTGCCGGAATCATAATAGTGAGCCGGCCTGAGGATTCGTTTTGATAGGACTCACGAGTGTAGCCGCCTGAAGCCGCTGCCATTGCCTCAGCATCAAGCATGCTCTTTTCAATATTATCCACTCTCATATCCATAGACAGTTTGACTATGAGCTTGCGGTCCGGCATTGTACCTGCTGTTTTTTGTTCTTCTGCTGCATAGTCAGCCGCTGATGGTTCTGCCGGTGCAGATTCATTTGCGGCTTTGCCGCTGCAGCCTGCTGACATAATACTTATGACAATAAGAATAGTAAAAAGGATTAACCCAAAAGACCTTTTTTTCATGATATCACCTCACATATTTAATGATCACCGTTCAGATTTCAATTGTTGGATTTGCAAATTAGACGGATTATTCCATATTTAGTTGCATAAACGTTGCAAAAAAGCACCCTCATAGAGAGTGCTTAATGTTTCTACTCTTCTTCCTCCGGCAGCTCGGCGTTGTGGTAGACGTCCTGGACGTCATCGTTGTCGTCGAACATATCAAGCATCTTGTTTATTTTCTTTACTGCTTCAGGGTCTGTAACTTCTATATAATTCTGCGGTACCATTGTTACTTCTGCCGAAGCCATGGGTATTCCCGTTTCTTCAAGCTTCTGCCTTACCTCGGAGAAGCTTTCAGGTGAAGTAACTATCTCAAAGGAGTCCTCTTCAGCATTGAAATCTTCAGCCCCTGCCTCAAGCGCATGCATCATCAGTTCTTCCTCGTCTGTCGTACCATCGTTTTCTACTATGATTATACCCTTTTTATCAAACATCCAGCTTACGGCTCCGCTTACTCCCATGCTGCCGCCATTCTTGTCGAATATGTGTCTCACGTCCCCTGCTGTCCTGTTCCTGTTTTCCGTAAGTGCTGTTACTATTACTGCCACTCCCCCCGGAGCGTAACCCTCGTAGACTATTTCTTCGTAGTCCACACCTTCCATCTCTCCTGAGCCCTTCTTTATAGCCCTTTGTATAGTATCATTAGGCATATTGTTGGACTTTGCCTTGGCTATAACATCGGCAAGCTTTCCATTGTTGCTTGGATCGGAACCTCCCTTTGCAGCCATGGCAATTTCCTTGCCAAGCTTAGTGAATATCTTGCCCCTCATGGCATCCGCCTTGCCTTTTTTATGTTTAATATTTGCCCATTTAGAATGACCGGCCATATATGGCAACCTCCTCTAACAATAATATATACTGCTTTTATTATATCATATGTTTTGCTTTTCCGACGGTACAAACCTTGGTGGAGCAGTTCTCTTGTGCTCGCTTCTTCTGTTCATTTCATCTACTTTTTTCTTGATGTGCTCCTCTGCATTTCCTGTCAATATGTATTTGTCAAGCTCAGGATAACTCATACCCATCTCGCCTTCATCGGTCTGATTCTCCCACAGGCCGGCTGTAGGCGGTTTTGTAATAACTGCTCCGGGAATGCCCAGCTTATAAGCCAGTTCCACTACTTCGCTTTTTACAAAGCTGGTTAAAGGCATAAAGTCTACTCCCCCGTCGCCATATTTTGTGAAATATCCTATTGTAAATTCACATCTATTGCCGGTACCTGCCACCAGGTAATTTCTACACCCGCCGTAATAGTATAATGTGATCATTCTGAGCCTTGACTTTATATTTGCCACCGCAAGCCTCGGATCGCTTTCCTGGACTCCAAGCACAGACTTCATGGAATCAAAGGTTTGGTCAAGAACTACTGTTTTTGTTTCCAGACCTATGGCCTCGGCTACGGCAATTGCATGCTCCTCATCTATAGGGTTGCTGTAGCAGGGCATAATGACTCCCAGTGAATTAAAAGGATATGCCTTCTTACATAGTGCAGCAACAACTGCGGAGTCTATACCCCCTGAAAGGCCGAAAACAACACCTTTTGCTCCTGCTGCTTCAACAGTGCTTTTTATCCATTCCACTGCCTCGTTTATAACAAGATCTACATTAATCATCATCTAAACCTCCAATTAAAATATACTTCCCGATTATTGAGGCTTGCTATTTCTATTTATATATAATAGCATTCTTAAAAAATGATGTAAATACACATCCTTATATGGAATACACCGGAAAATGGCCTGTTTATTATGCCTGGCTGCTTGTCGCATTCTATGAATCAATTGAAAAATATGTATCTAAAATATATAGTGTTAAATTTTACATGCAATAATACTACAGGTATTGCAAAGATTAATATCAATGAATTGTATTTAAAACAGTTGGAGCAATTATGAAAAATATGAGTGTCATAAAAACTGTATTGGTCGGGTTTATAACCGGCCTTGTCAATGGTATATTTGGTTCAGGAGGCGGTACCATTCTGGTCCCAAGCCTGGTATTCCTAATGGGTATAGAAGACCACAAGGCACATGCAACAGCAATTTCCATAATACTTCCAATTACACTGATAAGTTCTTTTATTTACTTCAGATATGATGTAGTGAATTTACCTCTTACTTTTAATGTTACTTTAGGATCTGTATTGGGAGCATTAGCAGGATCCAGCATGTTGAACAGGTTCTCCGTAAATATTCTGAGGAAGATTTTTGGCGCATTTATGATAATTGCTGCAGTAAGGATGGTGCTTTAATGCTGGCTTTACTTATCGGCTTCGTATCGGGTATCATTAGCGGTATGGGTATAGGCGGGGGTACCTTGCTGATACCTGCTCTGGTCTTTATAATAGGCAGCAAGCAGCAAATAGCTCAGAGCATAAATCTATTGGTGTTCATACCTTCTGCAGCAGCAGCACTGTTTGTGCATGCAAGAAATCACAATATTGAGAATTTGTTCTTAAAACTTGCCGTTCCCGGCTGCGCAGGAGCTGCCTTTGGTTCGCTTCTTGCTGTAAACCTGAACTCGAATTTACTAAGAAGATACTTTGGAATATTTCTTTTCATAATGGGAATCTATGAAATAACCTCTTCTAAAAAGCAGGGATGCAAATGAAAAAAAGAAAATTACTTGCAGCATATGCACTTGTAAAGGGCATAATCGATTATCGCCTAAAAAGGCAGAACAGCCCTGAACATAAAAATGAAATATGCGAAAACTATTACAGATGTGATGATGATGAAAACGACGGAAGAGGAAACTACTAAATCAGTCCCCTTCCAATATGTCCTCATACTGCAGCATTATTATTGAACACATTATCAGCAGCATTCCGGCAAGTTGAACAAGCTCCATTTTTTCGCCCAGTGCAAAAAACGATAAAAGTATTGTTATCGGAAGCTCTGAGGTCGCTGTTATGCTTGCTCTATCCGCACCAATAATGCTTATTCCTTTGTTTATTACTGTTTTGCCGATAACAGCTATCAAGGCAAATAAAAACACTGCCGATAAAACATAGATATATCTATTCTGTTCCTGTTCAAAGTGCAACCCCCATTATTGAATAAAATACTTTTGCAGTTTTGCGCTGCTTTTTTCATCAACTTCAGCCTTTATATATATTCCATTCTCCCTGTATTGTTCCTCTATTACTTCATTTGCTCTATTATATATTTCAGAAACCATACTGCCCTCCCCATAGGGAATCAGCATTTCTACTGTTTTTGACTTCAGAGCGGCATGTTTTTCAATTAATGCCAGCAGCTTGCGAAGGCCTATCCCCTTCAAAGCCGAAACATAAACAGTATTACCCATACTTTCATACTCTTCGTCAAATTTACCCGGACATCTATCGATTTTGTTGATAGCCGTAATCATAGCTTTGTCATCTGCCCCCAACTCAGTAAGTACATCAATAACCACCCTTGTATGATCCTCATATTCAGGATTGCTTCCATCCACAACATGTATCAAAAGATCTGCATAAAGCACCTCATCAAGAGTAGATTTGAAAGCTTCAATCAAATCATGGGGCA
>JAAYQK010000248.1 GCA_012519325.1 Gracilibacteraceae bacterium
GAATTAAAACCTTGTGACATCGCCATTATAAGGCTATCATGTTCACTTCTCATTGTAAATGATTTGCTTCGCTAAACTGGAAATTCTTAAGTTCCGCAATGCTCGAAATTCTAAGTTCCGAAAACATTTCTTCCTGCCAACCCTCCGTACGTCAGAAAACCTTCATAAGGAATGACTCTTGTTTTTACTGCAGCGGATATTTCCTCATTATCCTTGACGCCAATCAAACCGCCCATGTTTACAATTGCATCCTTTTTGGCGCTCATGGTAAAAGCATCTGCATAGCTGAAAAATTCCTTAACAATTTCATTAATCGACTTTCCTTTATACTTCTCTTCTCTCTCCTTTATGAAATATGCGTTTTCTGAGGTCAATTTCATATTTTCCATGGAAACCGGCTGGCCGCCAATGGCGTTATTGGTAATTGTCATTAGAATAAGACCGATTTTATCACTCCCGTAATCTTTAATCAATGCTTCCAACTTTTTTATATTCATATTTCCCTTGAAAGCGTGATAGGTGGAAGTATCTAATGCTTCGTCACATACGCAGTCCAGTGCCCTTCCTCCGGCAAGCCCGATATGAGCTCTGGTGGTGTCAAAAAACATGTTTGAAATTGCATACTGTCCCTCTCTTATTAGTGCAGGGAGCAATACTTTTTCTGCAGCTCTTCCCTGATGCACAGGTTGAATGTAATCATAGGCAAAAATATCCTTTCCGGCCTCTATCAGTTTGAAATAGCTGTCGCCGCCTGAATAGGACTCATCGCCTACCTCATTCCCGCCCATTGGTTATGGCTCATTGCGCCGGTACCGCTGTCTGTCTGGAAGTCAATCAGAACATCTTTTGATTTTAACAGGAATTCATTATAGTGCGCTTCTTTCAGTTTCTGAATTCTTTCCTCTTTTGTAGTCATTTTGATCGGTTCAACCATTTTTATCTTAAATGGTTCTGCTATGTACTTTTTCATTTTGTTACCTCCTATGTACAATATTTATTGTGGTGATAAAATTATTACCATATATGAGTAAGGCTAATTTTAGGGAGTGATTTGATGGACAGGTCGGAAGAAAGAAAAATAATAATGAATTCGTATTTGAATATTATGGATTTTTTGTCGCAGGCATACGGGAGTAACTGCGAGATTGTTTTACACTCAATTGAAGATAACAAAACTTCAATAATAGCAATAAGAAATGGAGAAATCAGCGGCAGAAAGGTCGGTGACGAGCTAAGCCTTGTAGGAAAAAGGTAAAACAGATATATGGGGATGTGGGATACAGCGTAAACAAGCAGGAAATGTCCTATACCGGAAGAAGTATTAAATCCAATACATATTATATAAAAGATTCGACAGGAGTATTAATCGGCATATTGTGCATTAATTTTGACATTACCGCGGCCCAAAATGCAGTAAAATCACTGGAAGAGTTTATGGGTACTACAAAAAGCAGCGGATTTGAAAATGATAAAAATACATCGGGCTCAATAAAGGACTTTACCATAAAGATTATTGAGGATATAATAAGGAATTCCAAAATTCCTACTAATAGAATGACAACAAAAGAAAAAATAGAAATACTGAAATTGCTTAAGCAAAAGGAAGTTTTCAGGATTAAAGCAGCTACACGAATTGTAGCAAAATATTTGAATTCTTCAGAAACAAGCATTTACAGATATTTAAAAGAACTTGAATAAATCCGGAATATGTAGAAAACAAGATTTGCCGCAAGGCCTGCTGGCTCAATAAACAGCAGGCCTGATATTTTATATATCATAAGCAAATATGCCTTAATTATTCTCAATCAGATTAGATTTTGTTTCCAATATTTTTTACAGTAATATATAATAACATAGTAAACAATAATAAATATGACACAGCCGTCTTAAAGGAGAGAGTTTTATGCTGGATAATACGATAGCTGCAATAGCTACTGCTCCGGGAGAAGCCGGGATAGGAATTGTGAGAGTAAGCGGAGACAAATCCATAGATATATTAAAAAAAGTATTCAAACCAAAAAGAGATATTGATATAGAAGATATACCTTCAAGGATGATGGTATATGGCTATGCTGTTGACAGTAATGGGGAGACTCTCGATGAGGTTCTTGCCGTTATTATGCGGAAGCCTTACTCATATACCATGGAGGATGTTGTTGAACTGCACTGTCATGGAGGTATTGTTCCTGTCAGAAGGATAATGGAGGAAGTTTTGAAAAACGGAGCCGATATTGCCGAGCCGGGGGAATTTACAAAGCGTGCTTTTCTAAACGGAAGAATAGATCTTGCGCAGGCGGAAGCAGTTATTGATATAATCACCGCAAAGACGGAAACGGGACTGGATGCAGCATTGAATCAGCTAGAGGGAGAGCTGTCAAAAGAGATAAAAAATATCATGGAAAAGTTTCTTTCTATGCTGGCACATATAGAGGCTTCAATAGATTTTCCCGAGCATGATGTGGAAGAGGTTACGGTGGCTAATATTAAAAACCTGCTATTAGAAACAAAAACTTCAATTATAAAGCTGACGGAATCCTTCAATGAAGGTAAAATCATCAGGGATGGCTTGGGCACAGCAATAATTGGGCGTCCTAATGTTGGCAAGTCATCTCTTCTGAATGTTCTTTTGAGGGAAAACCGAGCCATAGTAACTGAGATTCCGGGAACAACAAGGGATATTATTGAAGAATATCTTAATATAGGGGGAGTACTGGTAAGACTTATTGATACTGCAGGAATCAGAGAGTCTGAGGATATAGTTGAACGAATAGGGGTGGAAAGGACAAAAGAAGCTATCAATAATTCAGATCTTGTAATATTGGTATTGGATGCGTCTGATGAACTGCAGCCGGAAGATAGTGAGATTATTGACCTGGTAAGAGATAAAAAAGTACTGGCCGCACTGAACAAAACAGACCTGGGGTCTGTTATAGAAGAGAAGTTTTTGGAAAACCAGCTTGGAGCAGATAATATAATAAAAATGTCGGTAAAGAACCAAACTGGCATAGATAAGCTGGAAGAAAGGATTAAGGACTTGGTATATCATGGAAAGCTAAGCATAGGTAAAAACAAAATAATTACCAATATAAGGCATAAAAATCTTCTGGACAAGGCGTTGGAGAGTATCGAAAGGGCTTTATTGTCAATAGAGAATAATGTACCTGTTGACTTGATATCAGTGGATATCAGGGAAGCGTGGAACAGTCTTGGTGCAATAACAGGCGATACCGTCGAGGAAGATATCGTGAAAGAGATATTTAGTAAGTTCTGTATAGGAAAATAGAGGTGTGAGTATGGAATATACAGCAGGAAAATATGATATTGTAGTAATTGGAGCAGGACATGCCGGCAGTGAGGCTGCACTGGCATGTGCAAGACTGGGAATGAAAACCCTGGTTACTGCAATAAATTTAGACAGTATAGCATTGCTTGCATGTAATCCTTCTATTGGAGGCCCTGCAAAAGGGAATCTTGTAAGAGAGATAGATGCATTAGGCGGAGAAATGGGTAAGAATATTGATAAAACAATGCTTCAAATAAGAATGCTTAATACCAAGAAGGGGCCTGCCGTAAGAGCATTGAGAGCTCAGGTCGATAAAAAGCTGTATCAGGATAGAATGAAAAGAGCAATTGAGAATCAAGAAAACCTTCATATTAAACAGGCGGAAATTACTAGGATTATTGTGGAAAATGAGCGGGTAAAAGGAGTAGTTACAAGTCTGGGAGCAGTATTTGAATGCCAATCCGTGATTTTGGCTACAGGAGTATACCTAAAAGGAAAAATAGTGATTGGCGAGATAAGCTATGATGGAGGTCCTAACGGACTGTTTCCGGCTGCAAAGCTCTCCGAAAGCCTTGAGGCTTTAGGAATAAAGCTGATGAGGTTTAAAACGGGGACTCCGGCCAGAATAGACGGTAAGACGGTGGATTTCAGGAAGATGATCGAACAGCCAGGGGATAGAGATATAAATACATTTTCCTTTATGACAGGAGATATGAATCTGGATCAATTATCTTGCTATCTTACATATACAAATAAAGGGACCCATGATATAATCCGGAAGAATCTCCACAGGTCTCCTCTTTATACAGGGGATATAGTAGGAGTCGGCCCCCGGTATTGTCCTTCCATAGAAACAAAGATTATGTTTTTTCCGGATAGGGAGGAGCATCAGATATTTATAGAACCGGAAGGGCTTAATACCATAGAAATGTACGTGCAGGGATTATCCTCCAGCTTGCCGGAGGATGTGCAGCTCGATGTTCTTCATAGTGTAAGAGGCTTGGAAAACTGTCATATGATGAGAACGGCTTATGCTATTGAATATGATTGCATTGATCCGACTCAATTGCAATTGAGTCTTGAGCACAAGCGAATATCAGGTTTGTTTTTTGCCGGTCAGATAAACGGCACTTCCGGTTATGAAGAAGCTGCAGCTCAAGGAATAATAGCAGGAATTAATGCAGTCCAGAAGCTTAAAGGCAAGGAACCTTTGATTTTAGACAGGTCGGAGGCTTATATAGGAGTACTTATTGATGATCTTGTTACAAAAGGAACCAATGAACCATACCGGATTATGACTTCAAAGGCTGAATACAGGCTTATTCTAAGGCAGGATAATGCTGATCTTAGACTTACACAGAAAGGGTATGATATAGGCCTGGTATCCGAAGAGAGATATAAGAGGTATATTGAAAAGAAGAACAACATAGAAAAAGAAATAGACCGGTTGAAAAGAAAGAATATTTCAATGACGGAGAATATAAGAAATTTCTTGATAAAAAGAAAAAGTGCAGAGATAAAAGGAGGCATAAGCCTGTATGAACTTTTAAAAAGGCCTGAGATAGAATACAGTTCTTTGAAAGAGATTGATGAAGAAATGCCTGAACTGGATAGAGAAACTGCCGAAGAAATAGAAATAATGATAAAATATGAGGGATATATCAAAAAGCAGCTGAAGCAGGTTGAACAATTCAAAAAACTGGAAACAAAGAAAATACCCGGTAATATTGATTTTGCAGATATTAGGGGACTTTCCACGGAGGCAAGACAAAAGCTTCAAGATATCAGCCCCGAGAACCTGGGTCAGGCCTCCAGGATTTCCGGAGTATCTCCGGCAGATGTATCGGTACTTATGGTATATCTGGAACAGATGAGAAGGGGCCAAGGGGGTGACCAGTCTGGAAAACAGGAAGATACTAATTGACGGACTTTTGGAGTTGGGTATTGATCCGGCAAAGGAAAAGGTGGATAAGCTTATAGCCTTTAAGGAAATTATGTTGAAGTGGAATGAAAAGGTGAACTTAACGGCAATTACTGAAGAAAAGGAAATATTCATCAAACACTTTCTTGATTCGGCTACTTGTCTGTCTACAGGATATATAAAAGAAGGCATGAGGATAATAGATGTTGGAACCGGTGCAGGTTTTCCCGGGATTCCCATAATGATTCTAAAAAATGGTCTCAAAATGACACTTCTTGATTCTCTTAACAAAAGGATAAAATATTTGAACGAAGCGGTTGGAAAGCTGGGATTAGGAGATATCACTACTGTTCACGGAAGGGCGGAGGAAGCAGGCAGCAGCGCAGCTCACAGGGAGTGTTACCATATCGTTCTGTCCAGAGCAGTGGCATCAATGAACGTTTTATGCGAGTACTGCCTTCCTCTTGCGGAGGTCGGAGGATATTTTCTATGTCAAAAAGGTCCGGATATAGAAGAGGAAATGAGAAATGCCTTAACGGCAATAAAAACTCTTGGAGGAACGGTAAAGGAGGTAAAAGAGTATAAACTGCCTTTTAGTGATATCAGGCACAATATAATAATTATCGAGAAGGTTTCGGCAACCCCGACAAAATACCCAAGAAAGCCCGGCAAACCTGCAGCAAATCCGATAAAATAGTAAAAAAAGCCGGAAATTTGTAATATAAAAACGGATGAAATAGAGTAAAATCAACCCTTTAGAGGCAGGAAGTCAGAGGGTTATGGCGAATATGTTAATATAAATTGTGTGGTAGGGAGGGGAATGAGAGATTTGAGTGATAGTAAGGTAATAATCAGTATACCGATTGATGAAATAGCTCCAAACCCATATCAGCCCAGAAAAGAATTCAATGGATCATCCCTGGAGGATTTAGCTGCCTCAATTAAGGAATATGGTGTACTTCAACCTATTAATGTCAGAAAAATAGGAGAAAGAGGCTATGAACTGATTTCAGGTGAGAGAAGGCTTAGAGCATCAAAACTTGCGGGAGAAAGTCATATACCGGCATTAATTATAGAAGTTATTGAACAGGATTCTGCTGTTATTGCACTTATAGAGAATCTTCAAAGGGAAGATTTAAATTTCATAGAAGAAGCAGAAGGTTATTATAATCTGATAAATGATCATGGAATGACCCAGGAAGAGCTTGCCAGGAAGGTAGGCAAAAAGCAATCCACTATAGCCAATAAACTACGACTTTTAAAGCTTAAGGACAGTATTAAGAAAAAAGTGTTGGAGAATGAACTGACAGAAAGACATGCAAGAGCACTGCTTAAGCTTCCGGACGATACCCTGCAGGAGAAAGCACTTAATAGAATTATAAAAAGGAACCTTAATGTTAAAAAGACTGAGGAACTGGTTGAGAAGATGCTTGATGAAGTGGCAGCATCAGCAGAGAAGCCTAAGAAAAAAAGAATCAAAGGGAAAATGAACTATAATATATATATAAATACTCTAAAAAATGCCTGCAAGGAGATGCTGAAAGCGGGCTGTCGAGTTGAATACAATCAGATTGACAGAGGGGAGCTTATTGAGGTAACAGTAAAAATACCAAAAAATATTTAATTTCAGGAGTATCGCAAAACTGCTTAACAAAAAGTTTGCGATACTCTTTTTTTATATATTCCCTCTCAGTATCAATAGACCCATTACTATGAATAAAACCCCTGCTGCATTTTGAATATAATGAGGAGGAACATGCTTAGTAATATAAGTTCCGGCAAATACTCCCAAAAAGGAAGAACATATCAGAGCCAGGCATGAACCAATGAAAACTGACATTATAGAATTTGATTTTGCAGAGAACAGCATTATTGCCAGCTGTGTTTTATCACCTAGCTCGGCAATGAAAACAAGAAAAAATGTATATAATATAGTTTTTATCATTTTTTCCCCCCTACTTTTTATGTGAACGGGTCTTTGGTAAAACCATATTCTTTTATTTGCTTTTTTTATCTGATATAGTATATATATGGGATAATGTGTTACTAAAACAAATTAGAATTCTATTATATGTATATATGCTCACAATATATGTATTCCGGTGATTGAGCTTTTATGTTTTAGAAAAGAACATAGGATA
>JAAYQK010000249.1 GCA_012519325.1 Gracilibacteraceae bacterium
AAATATTAACTGCCATCAAACAGGGTAATAATGTGGTATCTCTCAGCAGCCATGGCTCATATGGATATCTGTGCTATTTAAGCTCCGGTGACCTGGATGACATTACAAGCCCGCCTGCGATCTTTTATGGCAATGCCTGCTCTACCAATAAATTTGATGTGCCCTACGGGGAAGCTTTGAGCGAGCTGACTATTCTCAACTCTTCCGGCTCTGCTGTTGCATATGTAGGCAATAGTCGATTTGGATGGACAGGAGATAGCTACATAGAAAAGGCATTCTGGGATAAGATGCTCGATTCCGGTATTTTAGGCGAAATGTTTGATGAGTGTAAAAAAATCAGCCATGACTGGGCAAAGTACAGCTTAAACCTGCTGGGCGATCCTGCTATGCGGGTGTGGAGTGACAGACCAAAACAGCTGAATGTAGCCCATCCGTCCCTAACTTATACCGGCAGCCAATCCTTCGAAGTAACAGTAACCAGCAGCGGCTCACCTGTAAAAAATGCAGTCGTATGTCTGACAATGCCCGGAACTCTTTTTGCCAAAGGAGTGACCGATGTATACGGTAAGGCATCAATCAACATATCACCATCTGTTGAAGGAATCATGAGGGTTGCAGTCTCCGGGAAGAATTTGATTCCTTACATGGGAAGCGTTACAGTCAAGAAGTCACCCAACATCTGTGGAACATCTGTCATATGTACGCTTAAGATTGACTGCGGTCTGAAGATTGCCTGCGGTATCGATATAGTGTGCGGGACTAAATTACTATGCAATTATCTACTGCAATGTAAAAAGCTCACCCGCATCAAGCTCATTGGCGGCTGTACCGGGCTCATCGGCGGATGCACAAAGCCTAATGCAATAGAATCATGCGCGAAGCTTGGATCCGGTGAACTAAAAATATTCGAGCATATCAGGGATATTTGGAACATCCAAAGCTTCGACCGCTTCGTTGAGGAAGCAGAAACGCCTGAAATTAAAGAAACAATGGAAAGAATTCCGCCTGAGATTAAGAAGTCCATTGAAATGATGGTGAAAAGAATAAAAGAGGAGGACTAACTTGGCTGATTCATGGATGAAAAATGAAGAACAGGTCATTCCCAGATTATACTCCTTTATTGTGTACAGGCAAGAGCGTTTTGGCGCCTTGATTTTCAACCCCTATTTGGGAATTGAAGAGGAGCTCGATCCAATAGAAGCCTTTATAGCCGGAATGTGTAACGGCTGCAACTCCTGCCGCCAGATAAGGGTTGAAACGAAACGGCGTTTTGCTCTGTCGGACAATGAAGTCGGCCGCCGCATATGCGAGACTGTTCAAAAGCTGGGCAATACGTATGCCATTGCATACCGCAGTGGAAGCGAATCTGAGCGGCCAAAAATTCCTGACACTTCGGTGTGGTGCGATGATGATCCGGCCTTGTCAGCACCAAGAAATGCAATATGGGATGTAACGTACAGGTGCAATTTGAAATGCCGACATTGTCTGACCGAATCCGGGGAAGCCTGCAAGGATGAACTCGATACCCCGCAGGCCCTCAAGCTTGTAGACAATCTGGCTGAAGCAGGGGTGCTTTACCTGTCTCTTTCAGGGGGAGAGCCATTATTAAGGCCTGATATAGTCACTATCTTGAAGCATATTGCATCAAAAAACATGCGGGTTGAAATTGCGTCAAACGGTGTAAATATTTCGGATAAAGTACTCAATGAGATATGCGCATTGCCGGTATTCCACGTTCAGATAAGCATAGACGGTATAGGTCCTCAGCATGACGAATTAAGAGGTATGCAGGGTGCTTTCAAAGCATCCTGCGCTTCTATAAAAAAGCTGCAGGAGCACGACATTGCAGTCAGCATCAGCACAACTGTAACCAGCCATAATATTGACAGCCTGGAGAGCATTATTAGTCTGGCAGCTG
>JAAYQK010000250.1 GCA_012519325.1 Gracilibacteraceae bacterium
GACTTTCCCTGAAGGTATGACATCAGCACCTCAAGCTCCAAATCACTTAATATTTCACCAATTTTTGATTCAATTGATACAAGTTCCTCTCTGCTGATTATAAGCTCTTCGGGGTCAGTTATCTTTGTCGCGGTAAGTATGTCAAGAAGTGTCCTGTCTGATTCTTCGTCATAAATGGGCTTATTAAGTGAAACATATGAGTTAAGAGGAATATGCTTTTGTCTTGTGGCAGTCTTTATCGCAGTTATTATCTGCCTGGTAATGCAAAGTTCTGCGAAGGCTCTGAAGGAAGACAGCTTATCATTTCTGAAATCTCTTATGGCTTTATATAATCCTATCATACCTTCCTGAACTATGTCCTCCTTATCGGCACCTATCAGGAAGTAAGATCTGGCTTTTGCTCTGACAAAATTCTTGTACTTGTTTATTATATACTCAAGAGATGTGGCATTTCCATCTCTGGCACTGAGTACAATTTCCTCATCAAGCATTCTGTCATAGCTTTCAATGAATTTTTTTTCTGCATTTACTTCCAATCTATCGCCTCCATGTGTTAGACATAGAAAACCACATTATTATTATACATATACCAGCAGTTTTAGTCAAGTTTTAGTGCCCTCTCGACTAATTTTCCCAAGGCGGCAGTCTTAGTAATTTACATGATCTTCTTTGCTGCTCGCTGCTTTTGTATCTCGAACAGTATTATTGCAGCAGACACAGCTGCATTTAAAGATGAAATCTTGCCTCTCATAGGGATGCTGACAAGAAAATCACAGTTTTCCTTTATAAGACGGCCAAGGCCTTCACCTTCGCTGCCGATCACCAATGCAATAGGGCCGGTCATATCCTTGCCGTAATATGTTTCTCCTCCCATATCAGCACCTACAATCCATAGTCCTTCTTTTTTCAGATATTCTATTGTATGGTTCAGGTTCGTAACTTTAGCAACCGGCACATATTCAACCGCTCCTGCAGAAATCTTCGCCACTGCAGGCGTAAGTCCGACAGCTCTCCTCTTAGGTATTATTATACCGTGAACCCCCGATGCATCAGCTGAACGGAGTATTGATCCAAGGTTATTGTTGTCAGTTATTTCATCAAGTATTATGATGAATGGGTCCTCGCCTTTTTCTTTTGCAGCACTGAGAATATCCTCCACCTCATAATACTTGTACAAAGCTGCCGAAGCTATTACCCCCTGATGGTTTCTTGTCTTTGAAAGGCCGTCAAGCTTTGCTTTATCCACTTCCTTGACAAGTATCTTTTTCTCTCTGGCAATAGCTATTATCTGCCTTATAGAACCTTCCCCGGCGCCCTTCTGTATAAAAATCTTATCGATTTCTCTGCCTGATTTAAGCGCCTCAAGCACAGGATTCCTTCCTTCAATCAGGTTGATGTCGTCGTTATCAGCTTCTTCCTGCCATAAGCCGGTTTTGTACTTATCCTTCAGCTTGCCTGCTTCATAAGGTGCAGCCTTTTCAAAGGGCTTTCTCTTTCCGATAGGTTTTGCTTTGTCATAGGGCTTTGATTTTTTTAATTTGCTGACCTGCCTTGAGGGTTTTGAATAATTTGATGCCATAATCCCCATCCTTTTTTTATTAAGTCTCTGGTATTACTTTATTATCTGCAAAATAATAAAAACAATTATATTCTACAGATTTTTATACTTTTCTTTTACTTCGTTCATTTTTCCGCAGGACATGGCTCCTTCAGGACATTTGTCTGCAACGCATCCGGGACCCGCGTTTTTAAACAATATGGGGGCTACACTCTTTACCTGCCTCAACATTTCCTCCGCCATTTCCCTGATTTCCCACTGGGCTCTGTTGCAGCATCTTTGCCTGAAAAAATTCATCAATGCTCTTGCTGACATTGTAAATACGATTTTTGTCTCACAGGCATTTGGAAATACATAACGAGCATCTTCTATTGCTGTTTTTTCAGCCATTATTCTCGCCTGTTTCTCCGTCTTGCCTTCAGCCAGGTACTTCTTAAGATGCTCCTGCCTTAGCATCTCTGCAATCTCATTATATGCCCTTTGATCCTCTTCCATGGTTCTTATGAATCTTTCCTTCGCAGCCGGTATCCTTTCTATTTCAGGAGGTATTATGTATTCAAACTGTTCCAGCTTTACGTACCTTTGAGACTGCTGGGAATATGAGCAGCCAACTCTGTGCCTTACCAGCTGGTGTGTCAATACTCTGCTTACACCTTCAACCCCGAAGGTAAACACCACATGCTCCACAGGGCTTGCATGTCCAAGATCCATAAGCATGCTCAGAAACTTATCGACCTTTTCTTCATCCAATCCGTCCATTATGTTTTCTACACCTACAGGAGAATAACACAGTTTGGCAGCTGATGCTATAAGCTTTTCCGGCTCAGGGGTATGCTGAATTATCTTCACCTTCATAAAACTATTCCCACCTTTACTCACAATTTATAACACTTACCATTTATATCATTTTAACCGCCGCTTGTCTCCATGTCCAGAAAATTCTATTTCTCCGAACCTGTTTTTACATCAATCACCAATCTGATTATCTCCATAAGCCTGTCAATCTGTCCTGTAAGATACAAAAATCCTATCAGGGCCTCAAAGCCTGTGGCATATCTGTAATCAAAAACATCCGCGTTTTTAGGCATGGTTGTAGACTTTGAATTCCTTCCCCTCCTGACAATATCCTGTTCTTCAGGGGTCAACAGTTCATTTATCTTTCCCAAAATATCCGCCTGTGCCTTTGCCTTCACAAACTCTACGGACATTTTATGCAGCTTTGC
>JAAYQK010000251.1 GCA_012519325.1 Gracilibacteraceae bacterium
AGACTTATGCTTGCAATCTGCTTATCCTCATAGGACGGCTTAAATACGATTCCCCAGCCTGCCGGCACCTTTGCGCCCAGGCTGTATGACTGCTCCTTGTTCCTGTTATTTGTCAAATCCATACGGAATTTAAACATCGCACTTCCCGGTCCCTGAAGCTCAGGGTATTGTGACACAAGCTTGCTTTCAGCCAGTGAAGCACTGCTAACCTTCAGTTCCAGAGTAAGAGAATCACTGGCGCCAGCTCCCTTTGCCCTTAGAATAATCTGATAAGTGCCTTCGGCTGTATCCACAGGGACAGTTAATTTATAATCAACAGTCTCAAAACTTCTATTCTTTACAAACACCCTGTGAACAGTCTTACCCAATCCCTGGAAGCTGCCCTCCCAGCCCTCCGGCGCAGACTGTACAGCCAGTTCAATACTTTGGGACGGCAGTCCGCTGTTTTCAATAATCAGAGGAAATCCAACAGCTTCACCTGGTTTGACGGTTATGCCGGGATAAGATGTACTTAGAGTCAATCCTCCCGCTGCATGTACCGTGCCGACAGCCCCGGAAAGAGTTAAGGCAATAATGCCAAAAAACAGCATTATTGAAAAAAAAGTCTTTTTCATGCGCTAATAAACCCCCTAATATATTGAATTATTAATTCAAATATTTAGACGGGCAAGCCCATTTTAGTGTTACAATTGTTTTTCAAATACAAGGAAATTCTTGAAGGCTGCAACGTTTCGATACGGTATATTGTCCCTATTGCCAACTGGATTTTTCGATATTCCCGCAGACCGGGCAGGTATCTTTGAAGTACATATAAATAACCGGATAGTCTTGTTAATAACTATTATATATCAAATACGATTATTTCCTATAATTTATGCAATAATTTACATAAAAACAAAGAGTCAGGCTTAAAAGCCTGACCTATACTATTTACTGTTCTGACAGCATTACTTAATTAATCTGTATTGAGCCGGATACTATATATTTTCCTGACTTCCGATCATATAAAGTAATATTGTTGCTACTAATATTAATACGTACTGCAGCACCAATGCGATACAGAACATTTCCAAAAATAACACCCGTTAAGAGGAAATCGCCGACTCTTATTTTTACGGTAGTTTCCATACCTGTAGGCATAGCACCATAAATGATACCCTCTATAGCTCCATCTTCTGTAATGCTTATACACTCCGGTCTGACACCAATCACAAAATCCTCATCCGTAATGACCTTCTCTTCTTCCATATCAAGTTCGTAATTATCAACCTTTGTGATTTTATATTTGAAAGCTTCATCCTTATTGCCTTTTTCCACATATCTCTTATCCTGCAGTGCTTTCTGTTTTATTAATATTTCTTCATCCTCTGACGCGTCTCTTTCTTCAAACCATTTCTGCAGATTAACAGCTGCTGAAGGTACAAAAACTGCTTTGATTCCATCCAGCATGGAAATACAGATGGTTCCGTCCTCCTGCTGCTTTCCTTTTGCCTCAATAAAGTTAATGGATGGATTTCCTACAAAATCTGCTACAAACAAGTTATTCGGCTTATTATATACCTCCAGAGGTGCTGCATATTGCTGCAAAATACCATTATTTATCAGACAAATCTTGGTAGCAAGGGTCATAGCCTCCATCTGATCATGGGTCACATATACAAAAGTGCTGCCGGTTTCTACGTGCAGTCTTTGGAGCTCATATCTCATTTCCAGGCGAAGCTTTGCATCCAGGTTTGAAAGAGGTTCATCCATAAATAGTACTGTCGGTTCGGGGGCTAATGTTCTGGCAATGGCCACACGCTGCTGCTGTCCTCCGGAAAGCTCTGCAGGATAGCGATCCATAAACATGCCTATTTTTACAATTTTGGCAACTCTCCTTACTGATAAATCAATCTCTTCTTTTGAAAGATTCCTGACTGTTGTAATCACCTTTCCCTGTTCTGTAACGGCACACTCCTCATTCAGCTCCTGTCCCTTTTTACTGTAGCCTGCTCTGATTTCATCCGCTTTCTTAGTCAATTCATCAATAATCTGCTTTGCAGCAGTCCGGCTGTCTTTTACCTCATGGATCTTATAACCAAACAATGCTTTTGCCGTAGATTCAGAAATAGAATATACATCAATTAATTTAATAAGCACTCTATTATGATCAATTTTATTATTTTTATCTATACATTCCCGGATAAGCTTAACAACTTCTTGATCATTCTTCAGAATCTCAATCAGTTTTACAGTATTTTTAAAACTAAAATCATAGATCGGTAATTCCTCTTTGATGTTACTGAGTCCAAATGCAATATTCTCATATACGGTCATATTCGGCCATAGGGCATAATTCTGAAACAGGAACCCGACCTTTCTCTTATTCGGGGGTACATTTATCCCCTGCTCACTGTCAAATACCACCTTGTCACCTATTGTAATCCTTCCGCTTGTCGGTGTCTCTAAGCCTGCAATCATACGAAGCGTCGTAGTTTTTCCACAACCGGACGGACCGAGCAAAGTGACAAATGAGTTATTTTCTATGTCAAGATTGAGATTATCAACCGCATAAAATTTTCCCCATCTCTTTGTAACATTTGTTAATTTAATATCTGGCATTTTAATTCCCTCCGATACCTTTATCCAGACTTGCGCCGGTTATTTTATTTACCAATGAATTGGAAATAAGAATCATAATAATCAGTATTAGGTTGATTGCGCTGGAGAATGCATACAAGCCCATTTCATCAAAGTAGTCCAGTGTTGTTGCTACAATGAAGCCCTGTGTACATAAAAGCATGAATAGTGATAGTTCTCTTAAGCACGTCATAAACGGAAGCAAATACCCGCTTATTATAGAAGATTTTTGTATTGGGATAATTATCCTAAGCATTCTTTTATACCATGGTATTCCATGGATAATCGCTGCCTCTTCAATTTCATTGCTAAGCTGCAGCATAGAGTTCAAAGAGCTTCGACTTGCAAAGGGAATATACTTAACCGTACCTGCTATTATCAGCAAAGCGTAGGTATTAAATAAATTAATTCTCTCATTAGAGAACATAATGAAAAATGCAGCGCCAACTGCTATAGAAGGCATTAGATACGGAAGAAATGCAACGCTATTTACATAATTAGCCCATTTGCTCCTCCGATTTTTGGACACGGAATATCCGATCAGAGTCCCTATGGTACCCGCTAATAATGCGCAGCAAACCGCTACATACAGGGTACCCTTAAATGCATTCCAAATTGTCGGGTTGTATAAAATACCCTGCTGTCCGTACATACCTTTTTCTGCAATGTTATCTCTTGTTAACCACCACTTGCTTGTCAAATTACCGGTATTCCCGGTATAAAGGAAACTATAATCCCCGGGATTCGGCAAGATTGTTTCAAAAGCAAAAGAAATAATCGGAAAGATGCTGGTAAAAAACGTTAGTATTATAAAAATGAATGCAATTACACTTTTCCCTGTCTTACCCAAGTCAATCTTTGAAATCTGCCCTGATTTTCCGGTCACGGTTGTATAGCTTTTTCGGCTTCTCAGACTGACTTGATTCATCATCAGTATAGCCACACCAAATACCATCATTATAATTGCCAGTATACTCGCTTCTCCTGTGTACTTGGAATTCATAGAAATGTATTTTGTTGAAAGTGTAGTAAGTCCCAAATAATGCGGAACCGGATAACTTCCCATAGAGCTTCCGAATACCAGAAGGATTGTCGATAAGATAGCCGGCTTTACCATTGGTATTGTAATGCGAAGCATAGTTTTCCATTTGGGTGTATTCAAAATTGTTGCTGCTTCCTCCAGATTTGCATCCATATTTCTGAAGATACCTCCAATTAAAATATAAGCAAACGGAGCATAATGCAATCCCAAAACCAACGCACTGGGGAACAGGCCCTGGCACCACCATTTCGGCATATATATTTCCATCATTGCCGCAAGCAAGCCATTTGAGGTTCCTGTCACCACATTGCTGTTAAACACGTTCTGCCATACAACCGCAAGGGTCCACTGGGGCATGATATATGGAAAAATAAAAATTGAGCTTAAATATTTCTTAAATTTGAGATTCGTTCTCGTCACCAAAAATGCAAAAATCCCACCGTATAAAATTGAAACAATACATGAAAAGGTGGCCAGCAGGACTGTATTTGTTAAAGGTGTCCACAAATTTGACTTTGCAAGCCTGCTGGTAAACAAATCTACATAGTTGACAACCGAATAGCCTGTTACCTTCTTCGTCAGATGGGCATCAATCGTACCCGGATGAATCGCAAATGTATCATTTACAATGGCTATAACAGGCACAAAGGTTGTAAGTGTAAGAACAATACCAAAAAGAAGCAGGATCGTATTCTGCGGTTTTGAAAAAAAAGCTCTTACCTTATTTAGTACTATTACCTGTCTGCTCGGCTTTTTTATCTCCGTCCGATTCATGTTTACCTCCTTAAAAGGCATCAAAGGTGTTTTCACGCCTTTGATGCCATTGAATACAGGATTATTCTGCAGAGCTATTTCTTATCACTGCCCGCACTATATTTAGTTAGTAATTCAATCCAACTGCCGACAGTAAATGATACTGAAGAACAATATTCGGGATCCTCAAGAACCAGTTCACCGGTTGTCGTCCACCAGTCATAACCTCTGTCATTCTTGCAGTCATAAACGTTTTTACCGTCCTCATAGCCGCCCTTGCTATGGTTATAGGCTGCCTCTGTCGCTGTTGCCACTTCCGGATTTGCCGAATAACCTCCCATATCCTTACCCCATGCACTAAAACCATCCTTTGTGCATGTCATGTATGCAATAATTGCACATGCTGTCCAGGGAAGAGGGCTGTTGTCTGTTACAAATAAATAATGACAATAACCATAACCGCCGATCCCTTTATAATCATCCTGATATGCAGCTATTGTAATGTTATTCTTTGAAACAGAAGCCGATTCTTCAACAGAACGGAGCTTCGAGTAAACCAACAAACCGCATTGATCTTTTGCTGATTTCGTTACTAAGGTATTGCAGATAGGTCCGTCATCCGTTTGTTCATTATAGCTTTCCACCCATAGCTTTATCCATGCAAGCGCATATTTGCCGTTTTCCCCTAAGCCAAGATCTTCCGCATCTCCTTCAACTTCGTCTATGACAGGTTTAAAGTATGCCTGTTTTGTACTGTCAAGGGCATCATATGCTTCTTTTAACCAAGCAGCATATTTATCCTGTGTCAGCATATACAAAAAGTTCTTTCCGACTATTTCCGAATCAATATCCATGTAAAGAGCATGAACATCTTTGTCCACAAAGTCCCAGCAATTCTTGTAAACTGCGCTGCCTGTGTTATTGAACATGAATACCTTATTCAGTGTCTGAAGCGGCAGATATCCTTTGTAATCATCTGTTGTTATACCGTTAGCCTTAGCCCATTCCATCGGAATAAATGTTTTCAGGATACCGGTCTGAACCATTTTGCTTTCAATCTGATTTCCGTCCTGAATTAATGTCATCGCAAATGTACCTTTTTCTTTCAGTGAATCTGCAGACAATTGGTCAAAAATCTTATTGTTCTTAGGCTGCTGCCATTCATATTCCATTGTATAGGAAGGATCGATAGTCTTCAGGTAATCAATAAACAATGGAATTGCAGTTTTTCCGCGGCTGGAATTACCGACTCCATAGAATGTCTTGCCCTTTGATTCTTCAATTGCTTTCTTTGCGAGCTCTTCCATACTCATGGTCTCAGCTTCTTTGATAATCTTTTCAATCTCAGAAAGGTTTGCATCATCCATGGCTTCAGCTGATGCCGGTATATCACCCTCCGGTTTTGTATTACCGGCTGAGTTTGTACACCCGGCAAGAGACATTAAAACCATGCAGCAAATAAGTAATACTGATGTAAAACGTTTAACCCTTTTCACTAAAAAATTCCTCCCATCCTAAAATTTGAATACCTGGTAATGCATATTTTTTAGGCATGCAATTTCCCTGATAATCTCATTTTACAAATAGTCGGAATTTTATGATAGTAGACGAAACTGTTATAACTTTGTCTTTTCTGATATTTTATACTTTCCTGATTCGATCCTGGTATTCAGAAGGAGATAAACCTACCATTTTCTTAAAAATGCTGCTGAAGTAGGTTATGTCCCGATAGCCTACCATTTCAGCCACCTCATATACCTTGTGCCTGCAATCACTCAACATATTCATTGCTGTACGAATTCGATACCGGGTAATATATGACATTATTGTATAGTCTGTTTCTTTTTTAAAGATGTGGCTCAGATGCCCACCGCTAATCCCTAATGATTCGGCAATGGTATCAATGCTCAGCTTACGGTCATTATAATGGTTTGCAATATAATCTATTGCCTCCATAACATACTTGCTTTTGTCTCCTTTTTTCAGCATCACGCTAAACTGTTTTATATTAGAATCAATTTGTTTTCTTTCGTCTGTTATCTTCTTTTGAATACGCAATACCGTTTCCTCCAGTTCACCATCCTGAAAGGGCTTTAATAAATAATCAGATGCAGAAAACTTAATTGCTCTCTGGGCATAGGAAAAATCACTATGTGCAGTTAGAAAAATCACGTAAACGTCCTTGTTTATCTGGCGCAGATGCCTCAGCATTTCTATTCCGTCCATTTTGGGCATTTTTATATCCGTAATAATCAAGTCCGGATTATATTTCTCCGCTGCTTCAAGCCCCTCAAGTCCATTTGACGCTTCTGCCACCACCATACATCCCAAAGCCGGCCAGTCAACTCCCAGTACAATTCCTTTGCGTACAAGCTTCTCGTCATCAACCACCAATACCTTTAGCATATTCCGCTGCCTCCCCCATAATAAAGGGCAATATAACCTTTACCTTTGTTCCGCCCTTTTCGACTGCACTTACAGAAACTCCATATTCATCCCCATATCTAAGCCTGATAATCGAATCTACGTTAGCAAATCCTATATTTTCTCCAGATCTTTTTATATCCCTGCTGTTCAGACTCTCCATCATTTCCTTGCTCATACCGCACCCGTCATCCGATATTGATATTTGGAGTTTTTCATTTTCTTCGGTTACATTTATATTTATATTTCCATCTACTCTGCCCGCAAGGCCATGAATTATTGCATTTTCAACCAGCGGCTGTATGATAAGCTTCGGTACAATACATTCCTCTATGTCTCCCTCTATTTCAACGGTATATTTGAATTCTCCCCCGAAACGTATCCTTTGAATATCTACATAGCATTGGGCGAGGGTCAGTTCTTCCTTCAAAGTGATAAGCTGTCCGGATGAAATACTGGTTCTTAATATCTTAGCCAAGCTGGCTACTAAAGTTGAAATCTCCTGAATATTGTTAGCTTTTGCCACCCACTTTATGGTATCCAGTGTGTTATAGATAAAATGGGGATTTAGTTGGGCCTGCATCATTGCGATGTTTGAATCATTCAATTCCTGCTGTTGTTTTATCTGACGCTCCATATAGCTGCGAAGTTTACCTGTCATTATATTAAACTTCATTGCCAAACCGCCAAATTCGTCTATTCTTTCTGTTTCGATCCGGGTGTCCAGATATCCCTCTTCTACTTCATGCATTGCTTCGCTAATTGTATGAATAGGTTTTACAAGGTTATTGCTGATTTTTACAGAAACCACGATGCATAGCAACAGACTTAATAAAGTCATTACCGCACAAACGCTGTACATTGTCTTGCTTATGTCCGTCGTAAAAACCTCATCCCTCTGCAGTACAATAAATAATCCTGTAGACCCGAGGGGTGAAACATGAAAATTGTTTTCCTTGCTTAAATCCGATAAATCTTCGCCTTTCATAAGTCGTTCCCTTAACGTATGCCCGATCAGCTTTTCCTTCGCCGGTTCAGTACTGAAAATTGTATGCCATTGTCTGTCTAATATAACAATACTGTCTTGGTGGCTGTAAGTATCCTCCAGAAGATTTTCAAAATCAGCTGATTTCATGGAAACAACAATGTATCCTATGCAGTTACCTGCATTATCCATAATTGTTCTTGCAGCTCTTAGCAAAATATCCTTTGAAGCACTTGTGTACTCGTTTACACCTCGTATGACTAATTTATCCGGCTGGTCAGCCGCTGCCTTAAGAATTCCCGAATAAGTGGGAAGTTTTGTATTTAAGGTTCTCGTACTGGTTGAATATTTGCATATTCCTCCTATGGAATACAACTCGAATTGTGCCACTCTTCTGAGCTCTGAGGTAGAAGCATACAAAGCCTGATATGTCTTATTGCGGTTTTCTTCATTCTTTTCATACAAAGTCTGAACAACTAACTCGCTTCTGTTCAATTCCCGGCTGATAACATCAACCTTATCAAAAAAAACAGACAATGAGCGTTCAACTCTGCTTATCCCCATTGCAATTTCTGCCTGATGGTCTAGTTCTATTTTCGTTCTAAAAAGTTGAATCATTAAGAAGCTGCATATCAGTAGCGGTAAAATCGCTACTAATATAAAAGAAAACATTAATTCCCTTTTAAATGATCTCCTGATATAATTTCTCATACCCATGTCATTCCTTTATTGATTTAACATGTCCCATTTCTTAAGTATCTCACTTCTGTTATTACTTGCCCATTTTATGTCGTAGTCAATAAACTTAGCTTTTTCCCCCCACGTTCCGGAATCAGAAATATCCTTCCGAACGGGTCTTCTGTAGCAATAATCTGCAATCATCCTCTGTACATCCTTGCTCACAACGAAATCCAAAAACAACTTTGCATTATTTTCATGTGGTCCATTCAGAATCAAAGCACTTCCGTCGGGAACCGCACTGGTTCCTTCAATAGGATATACCATTGTTATATCCATACCTGACGCAATTCTCTTTAATGCGCTTTCTTCCAGGGTAATTCCCACCAGCTTTGTTCCCGAAGCCACTTCACTAATCACTTCACTGGAGTCACCAAGGATTTTTCCGTCCAATATATTAGAAAAACGCTCCATTGTATCCCAGTTATCCTTTCCCATTACCTGCATTAGAGTCGTTAATATCGTATAACCCGAACCGGACTTATGAGGGTCGGCATATGCAACCTTGCCCTTCCACCTCTCCTGCAGCAGGTCTTCCCATCCCTTCGGCGCCGCTGTTTCATAAACCAGTTTGTTGTTGTACACAAATACAATAGGCAATTTAGTGAATACTATCCATTTACCGCTATCGGATTTATAAGTCATGTCCAGTATTTCTTCCTGACTATACTTATATGGGGTGAAATAATCGCTATAAGCTTCCAGGCTTTCCACACCCCCTCCAAACATAACATCACATATTGGGTTGCTGCTTTCAGCCACAATTTGCTCCAAAATTTCCGAAGTACCGCCGCAGGTAACCTGCACCCATATGCCTGTCCTTTCTTCAAACTCTTTGATTATTGGGCTGTAGACTTCCTCTTTGTGAGATGTATAGACTGTCAGCTTCTTATCTTCCTCCAGTATATAATCGTTATTTGTCACAGGTAACGAGGAACATGAAGCCAGAAGGGGTATCAGGAACCAAAGCATAATGGACACTTTTTTCAGTAAATGTTTCATATAATCCATTCCTTCTTTTTGCATATTTGGAACTTTATATATCACATTTTGTCGTAACATATTATAACATATTTGGATTATAATTGGGACATGTGCCGGACATCTGCTTGCTAGTACTTACTCACCTGTTAGGACTATTTTGCTCCCTTGATAAATCAGGCAATTTGGAGATGTCTACAATGGAAGTTTGTGGTACAATGAAAAATAAATGGATAAATTGCTTTCAAACTTGGAGGAGATTCTATGCATGCAAGTATTCTGATTAAAAACGGAAGATGTATGACTATGGAAGGAAAAGAAATAAAGAAATGGATAGCTGTTGAACAAAACAAAATCGTTGCTATGGGGGATAACACAGAATATGAGTCTCTCATTGACAGAGATACGATTGTGTTTGACGCAGGTGGAAATACTGTGCTTCCCGGATTTATCGACAGTCATTTTCATGTGATTCAAACTGCACTTGACTCTATAAGTGTAGATTTAAGCTGTGCAAAAACCTATGAAGAGTTGGGGGAACAGCTAAGAGAAGCAGCATCTTCTTTTACCGGAGGCTATATTAGGGGAATCCGTATATCGGAAGAACAGTTTACAGAGGGGAAATTCCCCGGGAGAACGCTCCTTGACAAGTATTGCAGTGATGTTCCTGTTGTACTTAATTCCATGGAATATCAGGTAAGCATATTAAACACCTATGCTATGCTATATTTTAAAATACCTTTTACAGCTGAAGGTATTGAACTGGATAGAAAACAAATGCCCACAGGTATTTTTAGAAAACAAGCCAATGCTATTTTGCGTACAAATATATTAAAAAACATTTCAGATAACATACGGAAAGATGCAGTTGCGGGAATAATGGGAACTCTTCTCATGAATGGCATAACTACCATTAACGCCATGGAAGGCGGATTTATGTACAGTGATAAAGATGCAGATTTCCTATATGAACATGGCAAAGAGTTTCCGATAGATATTGAACTGTTTTACCAAACTATGGACATTGATAAAATTAAAGCCATGGGATTAAAGCGACTTGGAGGATGCCTTTATGTCGATGGCACTTTTGGCGCCAGAACCGCAGCACTTTCTTTTCAATATGCTGACTGTCCGGGTACCATGGGAAGCCTCCTTCTAACTCAGCAGGAAATCAACGATTTTGTTTTGAACTGTTATAAAAACAACCTTCAGCTTGCTTTATACACAATCGGTGACAGAGCTATAGAAATGGCTATAAATGCCCATGAAAACGCATTTTATCAGACCGGAATTATTGGACTTCGCCATCGTTTGGAACACGCTGAATTGATAAATGAAAAACAAATACAAAGAGCTAAAGAATTAGGAATCCTTCTTTCTATGCAACCTTCCTATGAAACCTATTGGGGAGGTCCAGGAAAGATGTATGAACAAAGGCTGGGAGACAAATATATTCTTACAAACCCATTTAAAGAAATTATTGAAAAAGGTGTAATAATATGCGGAGGCTCCGATAGTGATGTTACGGAGCCACGGCCATTGCTGGGTATTCACTCGGCAGTAAATCACCCGGTTGTAAAGCATAGAGTTGATATTTATGAAGCATTGAAAATGTTTACATGCAATGGCGCATACGGCATTTTTCAAGAAAAAAACAAGGGCACTTTAAGTGTAGGGAAAACAGCAGATATTTTAATATTGGATAGAGATATACTTTTAGTTCCGTCAGATCAAATAGAAAAAGCAAGGGTTCGCGTAACCATAAAATCAGGTGAAACATTATATAGTAACCTTTGATAGGGATCGGTGAAACAGTATGCTGAGTATTAATTTTTTGGGTAAGCCAAGAGTTGAATATGACGGTAAAAAACTGGAAGAACAGTTGGGCAGTAAGGCTGTTGTTTTAATCTGCCTTCTCGTGTTAAATGAAAAAAGATATATGAGCAGAGAGAAGCTTGAAGGTTATCTCTGGCCTGACAGCAGTACGGACGCAGCAAGGTATAATTTAAGATATAATTTGTGGCTTATAAAAAAAAATATAGGACCTGATCATAAGGGGCATCAATTTTTGCATGTAGATAGTGATTGCTGTTCCATAAATAAAGAATATGAATTTGAATGTGATACCTTTGAAATCATGAGCTTTAAACACAGCCAAAATGACTCTTTGGAGAGTATTCTAAAGCTCAAACAATTATTCAGGGGAGATTTGCTGGAAGGCTGTTTTTTTAAGAATTGTGATGAACTCAACGATCTTATCATATTTGAAAGAATGAAATACGAACAGCGAAAAGTTAAAATATTGAAGAGTTTGGTGGACTACTATGAAAAAGAGGAGAGCTTTGATTACTGCCTTGAAGTAATAAATGAAATCCTTGAAATCGAACCCTATGATGAGGAAATGATCCTAAAAATACTTGATATTTATGTAAAGTGCGGAAAACCGGTTGCCGCAATAACATATTACAACAATTTCAGCAAACTGCTGACAGGCAGTCTTGGGGTATCTCCTTCAGATCGACTTAGGAAGAAGTATAAAGAAATAAGATCCGCATTATCGGATTCTCTTGGCATTAATAATTTAAAAGTAAATATGGGTACATTCATGAAAGACTCTAGTAAGCAAGAGTATGCTTCGTATACAAAGATTATTTCCG
>JAAYQK010000252.1 GCA_012519325.1 Gracilibacteraceae bacterium
TCGCACATTGGAAGGTATATCTCTCATATGGAGTATTTCATCTTCTGTCTTGATTTCTGATTTTTTGCTTCTTTCTAATTCATCTACCTTTAGAACTCCCAGTTTTATATCCCTCTTAAGAAGCCAAAAAGCCGTAACGGTAGTTACTATCCCCATTACAATTACTAAAGGGACACTGGCAGCTATAACATCTCCCACAGGTATTCCGGCGCCGTCAGCAGTCAGCTTTGGGGCCCCCTGAATAATAAAATCCCCTGAAAGCGCAATTCCATGGCCGAAAAGATTCATCGCCACAGCTACTCCAAGAGCCGGAAGCTTTGCTCTTAGCGCAACCGGGAGCAGTACCGCACCCATAAGGGCTACTGCGGGAGAAGGCCAGAAGAAAAAGGATATCAGCATCATCAGTATTCCAATTGTCCAATATGCCAAAGCAGGAGTTCGTATAAGTCTGGTGAAGGGAAGTACCATTTCTTCGTTAATACCCGTTTTCATCAAAATCCGACTCATACCGAAGATAATTGATATGACAAGAATTGTTCCCAGCAGTTCCTTAATGGCATATGCAAAACTGTTGAATATACCCGTAATTGATTGTGTTGCAGAAGAAGTCGCAATAAACCCCAGTACAAGTATTCCTGCAATGCAGATAAAACTGGTATCCTTTCGCATTACAATAAACCAGATTATCAGTAGTACAAAGATCAGATATGTCCAATGTAGTGCGCTGAGTGTAACCCCCATTTAATTTCCTCCTTCAAAATAAAATCATTAATACACAATATGCATGACAGTATAGTATGGTACTTTGGCAAAATAAAAAGAAAGATATGCGAAACCATATCTTTCTTTTTATTTTGCAATTTCTAATAATACCGTATGCTTCCAGAACATTTCACTTAGAATTCAATAGGCATGAAATGCGTTTAAAAGCATTGGAAATCAACAATCTGCCTCAGATCAACTCCAAAGTATACCCATCTGGATCCCGTCCATCTCCATCCGGCTACAGAACGACGCCCCACATATACAAGCCATGCCCAGAATTCTCTTCGACCTCTCAAGCGCATATATACAAATCTGAATCTACACCGTCTTATGGCCCCGGAGTCAATTGCAAAGGTACCAGGTGCTGTTGAAGTCTGCGGTGTAAGTGAAGGTGGTGGACCACTGGGCGGCCCAGAACCAGGTTCCTGCCCAAAGCCAGGACCCGGTCCCATGGGCGGCATTGGAAAGGGCTGACCGAATATTGGAGGGAGCTGTCTTAATAATGGACAGTCTTCGCAAAACTCCTCCTCAAATTCCGGTATCACATTTTCTTTTTCATCATGCATCAATATCCACTCCCATACAAGTTTTAGAGCATCAGAAACAATTACTGCAGCTTATAACATTGTATGCTTGGGACATGGTTATTGTTACATAGGAATTATCCTGTCAAAACTCCAATTGCCAATCCAGCTATTATAATAATCATCATAATTATAAGATACTTCCAAACAAACCTCAGCCACCTGTCATAAGAAACCCTTGCTATTGCCAGCCCCCCCATAACAACTGCACTGGTAGGAGTTATAAAATTTACA
>JAAYQK010000253.1 GCA_012519325.1 Gracilibacteraceae bacterium
GACCAGCCATACATATTTTATGTTAACTTAATCTGGGTGGTCTGGTTGTTATGCGTTTTTTTACTTTTCAAGGTTTTTTTAAATTTTTTCAAAAAACCCTTGACAACAATTAGCTGGTCTTAATTATATTGTCATCGGTGAAGGAGAAGCTTCCTTGCTGAATCTCCTTAGCTGCCTAACCCGCCGTGAAGGCAGCCTTTCTGATATTCCCGGCATAGCTTACAGAACAGGAGCAGATATTGTAGTCACAGAACCCCGGCCTGATATTCCGGATCTGGATATGCTTCCTTTTCCTTATGACAGCTTTGACGGCCTTGAGAACAAGATTTTATATTATGAGACCAGCAGAGGCTGTCCCTTCAACTGCCAATACTGTCTTTCCTCAACTATACGCGGTGTAAGGTATTTGTCAATGGAACGCATTCGCCAGGATATAAAGAGATTTGCAGGTGCAGGTATCAAACAGGTCAAGCTTGTAGACAGAACCTTTAATTGTGACATATCTCGTTCTGTTGAGATAATGCAGTATATTATTGAACTTAACCCATCTGCTAACTTTCATTTTGAAATAGCTGCGGATTCAATTAACGAGCAATTTCTGAAAACCGTGGAAAAAGCACCCAACGGTTTGTTCCAGTTTGAAATCGGAGTACAGTCCACAAACCCGAAAACCATTTCCGAAATAAAAAGAAAAATGGACTTTAAAAAGGTGAGCCATAATGTTGCCAAGCTTTTGTCCTTTAAGAATGTCCATATACATCTGGATCTGATAGCCGGTCTTCCCTATGAGGATATGAAAAGCTTTAAGAAATCCTTCAACGATGTATACGCACTCAGGCCTGATATGCTTCAGCTGGGTTTTCTGAAGCTCCTGAAGGGCTCCGGCATAAGAAAAGCCTGCAGTCGATACGGCATTTTGCATCACGACTTCCCTCCCTATGAAGTAATAAGTACCGCTTGGTTATCCTATAAGGAACTTGTGGAGTTAAAGGATGTTGAGAATGTGCTTGAACAGTATTACAACAGCGGCAGGTTCAGACATACGCTGAGCTTCCTGCTTCATGCCACGGGTACTGATCCTTTTGAGTTTTACAGCAGGTTCTCAAAATACTGGAATTTAAATGGCCATTTCAATTCTTCAAAAAAAATAAATGATTTATACGATATTTTAAAAGACTTTGTTAAGGAAATGCTATTTGAGAGAATGGATTCGGAAAAGTTCAGCATATTTAATGAATACATGAAGCTTGATTGGCTACTTTATGTCAGAAGCGGAAACATGCCCGAATCAATATTAAGATTCAACCATGCACCAATAAAGAAGGAAATACACGAATACATCAAAAATAAGCTCACTAATACAGATATTTTTGAAGATTTTAAAAACTTATCCATGCGTGAGATATTGAAGCATATAGGTTATGAAGTATTTCTCCGGGATATATTTGCAGGCACCTCTTCCGAAGGTGAAATTGTAATGTTTTATCTATTAAAATCAGGCCTTGGCAAAAAAAGAACTGCTTTTGCAACTGTGCCCCTTGAAGAAATCATTATTCATTAATTTTCTTGTAGAAATTCATCAGACAGCCCGCTGTTGTTTTCTGGGCTAAAGGAAATGCCCTGTTGGCTACCCTGAA
>JAAYQK010000254.1 GCA_012519325.1 Gracilibacteraceae bacterium
CCTGAATGGCCATACCAACGGTATCAAAGATTGTCACCTCATCCGGGTTCTCACGGCCGGGTTTCTTACCCAAGATAATCTCACCAATCTCTGCATGAATATCCTCCGGACGTATAATACCGGCCTTCACAGCATTATAGGTCTCTCCTCTATTAGTGCACAGCTCAATAGAGTCATTAACCACCTTTGCCCCGGCATATACATCTGCATGCAGCTCCTGCTTACCCTGCGTATCGGCACCAATTGCCGCAATATGCGTACCGGGCTGTATCCATTCCTTTTTCACTATAGGGCCGCTGCGGCCTCGAGTAGTGGTCACCACAATATCGGCGCCCCGTACCGCTTCTTCAGCCGTTGTGCATTTACGAATATTCAGTCCTGTCTCCTCAGACATCTCCTTCACATAAGCATCCAGGAACTCCGGCATAGCATCCCATACCCGCACCTCTGTCAGCTTGCGCACCCGGGACATGGCGAGCAGTTGTCTTCTGGCCTGTCTGCCTGCTCCAATCACACACAATTTTTCTGCATCGGCACGTGCCAGGTACTTCACTGAGATGGCACCGGCGGCGCCAGTGCGGCAGCCAGTGATCCAGGTACCGTCCATAATACACTTAAGTGCGCTGGTCTCAGCTTCGAACAGCAATACTGTATTCATGCCAATTGGCAGGCCTAATTCCGGATTTTTGTCATATCCGCCGGAGGACGCCTTAATGCTAATATATCCGCCGCCCATGTCCAGGCCGGCTTTGAAGTCAAGGCCTTTGTGCGTACCAGGCAGCACTATGTCCATGATATCCGGCTGAAACACCAGACCCCTGTTAAATGATCTATAGCCGTCCTCCACCGCTGCAAGTATCGCATCTAAATTGATAAGGCTAGCTACTTCGTCTTTGTTCAGTAATAAAGTCTTCAATTTTGCATTCTCCTTTTTTGTTAAACTTTCTCTCAATAGTAGAGTCTTCACTTTTGTTTCTCTTACAACAAGATTACAATGAGGGTTTTTGCACACTTTTAGAAGTGAGAGACATCCATTTGCCTCCTTACAAGACCCCTTCTACATGCTCTCCTTTGAATATCTTCCCAATCGTATCGATGTCCCAATTTCCGGAGGTCAATACTGTGCAGACTTTCTCATCCGGCCTCATCTTCACCCTGCCGGACAACATGGAAGCAATGCCAACACAGGCGGAAGGCTCAGCCACCAGCTTGGCACCGTGCGCTACCGATCTCACAGCTTTCAAGATATCTTCTTCCTCAACAATAACGATTTCATCCACATATTTCTCGATGATGGGATAGGTATTCTCACCCGGCTGCCTGCAGGAAAGGCCATCCGCCACTGTAGGGAGAATTGGTGCTTCAGAGGGATATCCCTTCTGGCGGCTGACATAATAAGGACAGCTGGCAGCGGCCTGAACACCAACCACCCTCACATCCGGTCTTGACTCTTTTATGGCTGTGGAAATACCTGAGATTAGTCCGCCGCCACCGATAGGAACCAGCACTGTCTCTACATCAGGCAGATCTTCCATTATTTCTAAAGCAATGGTGCCTTGGCCCGCCATAACAGCAAAATCCTCGTAAGGATGGACAATAACGTAACCATGCTTTGCCACCTCTTCATGAATCTTCTTCCAACGCTCGTCATATTTTCGATCCCATACAATCACCTCAGCTCCCATGGCTTTGGCATTCTCAATCTTGACAGCCGGTGCATCCTCCGGGATAACTGCCGTCGCATGGATGTCCAGCAGCTGTCCGGCGTATGCACAGGCTTGGGCATGATTACCTGAAGAACTGGTTATAATTCCCTTCTTCAGTTCGTCCTGGGTTAGTGATAGAATCTTGCTTAGTGCGCCTCTCAGCTTAAAGGCACCGGTTATTTGAAGCATCTCAGGCTTGAGATAGGCCTGACACCCCAGTACCTTATCCATGTTCTTCTCTCGCAGCAATGGTGTGCGTCGAATATAGGGGCGGATACGATCTGAGGCTTCCCGTATATCCTGCAAAGTGACTGTCGTCTTTTTCATAATATTGGCTCCTTTATTATTTCTTAATTAATTTAAAAAATAGATGTATATCCCCTTTTTTATATTTTCATTATATACCCAACTATATACATATAACAAATATCAAAAAACATATAAAAACCCATAACGATATGTTATAGGTTTTATATGTTTTTTAGATGTACAATTAGTTCTTTTGCTGTATTTGTCAGTACATGACCCTTTTCTATTACATATCCCAATGTCAAATAGGAATCTTCTCCTTCAATCCGCAAATTTTTGATATCATACTGTTGATACTTGGGATAGCTGAGGTTGATGCCTAATTCCGCCAGGTCCGTCTTTAGCAGCAAGTTCGTAGTAAAGTGTTCACTATTGGTATATACAGTGGAGTGGAGTTTTTCCGGGCTTACCGCTCCTACATTGACTTGCTCCAAGTGATGCTCCATAGAGAAAAAGTCACTTAATCCCCTTACAAAACGCAATCCGTATAACTCCTCGAAAGAAATGGATTCCCTGGAATATAAAGGACTATTTGGCCCCACATAAATACATGCCTCTTTTTTCCCAATCTCAATAAACTTCAGTTTTTTGTGTGAAATAATATGTTTAAATGCAGTAAGCTGCTTTTTTGAAACATAAAGTATACCAAGCTCCGATATTCCTTGTGCCACATTAGCCGTAATTTCCTCCACCGTGCCCTGATGATGCTCTATGGTTATATCCGGATTATTCCGGTACAGCTCCACCAAGAGCATTGCGATAATATTGCTTGGATAGGTGGAAACGTTAAAGGTATTATGCTTTTCCACCAGTTCCGCATTGACAATCAGGCTTGCGTTTTTCAGTACATTTTCCGCATATCCATATATGGACTTTCCATAAGGAGTAAGTCTTAATCCCCTGCTTGTTCTTTCAAACAAGGGGCTTCCCAGTTCCTTTTCAAGAGACTTAATTACCTTACTGACATTTGGTTGTGACGTATACAATTTGGTCGCTGCCTTACTCAGGCTTCCGCAATCACTGGCTACCATAAAAAATTTCAGTTGTTTTAACTCCATGTCCCTTCCTCCCTGCACCGTTATATAGAACATACCACAGCGGCTATATAAGTTAATATTAGTTTTATTGTAACACAAAAAAACATAAAGCTACATCAACGGCGGATTTTGCACTTGTGATTCCTAATACTTGCTTTCCAGGTTTACAATGTTCTTCATGGGACTGCCCTGCCTGAACAGGATAAGGTTTTCGGCAAACAGCTTCATAGCCCTTCCCAGTAAGTACGGGCTATTCCCGGCATTATGCGGTGTTATAATTACATTATCCATGCCCCACAAAGGGCTTTCCGGGGGCAGTGGTTCTTCATGAAATACATCCAGACCGGCTCCTGCAATGCGGCCTTCATAAAGTGCAGCAATCAAAGCTTTTTCATCTACAGTATCGCCGCGGGACATGTTTATCAGTACACTACTCCGTTTCATTAATTTGAATTCCTGCTGCCCGATCAAATGGTAGGTTTCTTCGGTCAGGGGAACGGTTAATACTATGTAGTCGGCCAGTCCCAAAGCTTTCCCAAGTTCTTCCATACCCCATACCTCATCAAAATACTTTAAAGCCTCAGAACGTCTTTTCAAGCCGATAACTTTCATATCGAATGCTTTGGTCTTCCTTGCTATTTCTGAACCGATGCCTCCTGCTCCTACGATACATAAAGTCTTGCCGGTCAATTCATCAACCGGTAAGCCCTGCTCCCAAACCCTTTTGAGCTGATTTTCAAAACAACGCTTGAGCCGACGGCTGAAGGCAATCATCATGCCTATTGTCTGTTCGGCCACATGGGGTCCCAGTAAACCTCTGGTATTAGTGACGATAATTCCTTTGTCAATGAAATCGGCAAAAGGAAGATTTTCAACTCCAACAGTAAGAGAAAACAACCATTTCAGTTTGAAGTATCTGCAATTATTAAAAACACCGTTCCTGATAGGTGAACTCCATGTAATTGCTATTTCAGCTTCAGACAATGCCCTCATAGTTTCATTTTTGTCTTCATCCAAATTATAAACTATAATTTTTTCACCGGTTTTGCTTTCTACCATTTCGATTAAATCGGTTGGTATTGATGCTAAAGACACAATCATGTGATTTCCTCCTCTTCAGATATCATCCTCCAAAGTATGAGATTCATCAAAAGTCAGCGTGGGGCTGCGTCTTAAATTTGTGTAATCAAATTTCCCTCTTTGTCAAATTCAAGGTGGAACGGTTCCTCAACAATTGAGAGCTGTTCTTTTCCCACTACTTCCGGAATCATTGCTTCCGAAATCAGAATATCTTCGATTTCAAGCGAGTTTTTAAGCATTATTACGCGGGGGTTGCTATAATCAATCTTCAAACAAATTGCCATGGCTGTTTTTATTACTTCTTCATCGTTATCGACAATAAGCGGAATCTTATATACCGAGCTATCATGGTCTGTAATGGCATTCGGATAGGTATCATCAAAGGAAATCTTCCTAAAGAAACGCATTGAGGCAACATCTGCCCTTCCCATTCCTGTTGCATTGCCATGGGATTCATCGCTTAAATCAAGAATACCCATTCTCTCTGATTTAATCCCAATCGGCAACCTGGAGCGCCCTACAACATTCGTATCCATTCCTCCGCCGCTGTAGTTTTTCCCAATTTTTTGCAATATTATAACATCACAGGAATCAAAAAATATTTTACCCATGGCTGCTTTTGCTTTCAGCAGCAGCTTTGGCTCTTCCTCCGGAATTTCCTGGGGGGACAGTACTGCAATATCAAATGTTTTATCAAAAGCATTTTCCAGTAGGCCAACACCCATAATAATTTTTGAATGCTTGATTATTTCGCTGCCAATTAGAAAAATACGCTCAGGCATAGCATCATCCCCATCAGCGTGTGCTATGTATGCACCGCGCTGCTTGCCAAGGCCTATCGTCATCATCTTCATCAAGCCGCTTTCATAAACCCCTTTAAACCCTGTGTGGGCTTTGATACGATTGACAACTATAATTCCGTCTGCTTCATAAGCATTCTTGTCAATATGGACGTCCATACCTTTCACATGGCTTATTTTTATGGTTTCCATAGAAGAGAGTATAGGACAGCCCATAGTTTCTTCTGTAATTCCATAGCTTTTTAAAATGCCTACCTGACCTTCCGCAGTTGCGCCGCCATGGCTTCCCATAGCCGGGATTATAAAGGGTTCCGCTCCCAGTGCTTTTACCTGTTTTACGAGCTGTCTTGTAATAAGGACAATATTCGACACGCCGCGGCTGCCGCAGGTGATGCAGATACGCTGGCCGGGCTTTATTTTTTCTTTTATCCCCGGTTTTAAAAATCCATCGGACACCCGGTTAATGATTTGTTCTTCTGTAAGCTCATTGTGAGGAAAGTGCTGCTTTACTCTTACAAACCGCGGCAGCTCTATATGGCTTACAAGCTTTGTAATTCCAGACATTCTAAAACCTCCATCAATTTAACAAATGGGAAAGGACTGCCTTTCCACTATTATTTCCTCCAGTCCAGAACGCCGCCTTTGTCGGCGGAACGGGCCATAGCTGCATAGCGGGCAAGATAACCGGTAAGCTTTTTGGGTGTGTAAGACCATTGTGCACGGCGGCAAGCTAGTTCTTCGTCACTGACATGCAGGGTTAGCTCTTTCTTATATACATCAATGGTGATTTTATCGCCGTCACGTACCAAGGCAATGGGGCCCCCTTCCGCTGCTTCCGGAGAAATGTGGCCCACAAAGCAGCCATTGTTAGTACCGGAAAAACGCCCATCGGTGATGAGAGCTGTGGTTAGTGCGAGGCCTTGTCCGTTCATAAGCTTTAAAGGCCTATACATCTCGCGCATACCAGGGCCTCCCTTAGGGCCTTCATATCGAATGACAACCACATGCCCTGGCTTTATTTTCAGTTCCATCAGCGCCTTTTCGCAATCTTCTTCACTATCAAAGCAAATTGCGTTTCCGGTGAAACGACGAACTTCCTCCGCTATGGCAGCAGGCTTGGCTACGCCGGTATCGGGCGCCAGATTTCCCCGCATAATGGCTAACCCCCCCAATGTGTCGAAGGGACGGTCAAAGGGCCGGATCACCTCGTCGTTACAATCAGAATATAGATAGCTGTGCTGATTGATGTTTTCGCCCAGTGTTTTGCCGGTAACAGTCATGACATCAAGATTGATATGATCCTTCAGGTACTCCATGACGCGTGGCACGCCGCCGGATTTATAAAAGTCTTCCATATCATAGATGTTGGAAGCGGGATTAATACGGGCAATATGGGGAATTTGAGTGCTCTGTCGGTCAAACTCCTGCATAATCAGGTCGGTGTCAATTCCCATCTCATAAGCGACAGCACACAAATGTAACACAGCATTTGTAGATCCGCCGGTAGCCATTAAATAGCTGATGGTATTTTGGATAGATTTCATGGTAACGATATCGCTGGGGCGAATATTACGTTCAACCAACTCCATAATCTTTTCACCAGAACGTTTGGCACAGCGCATACGCTCATTATAGACTGCAGGAATTGCACCGCCGTCCGGCAGCACCATACCAAGCGCTTCAGCGGCACAGCTCATAGTATTGGCAGTGCCGTAAAAGTTACAGGAACCGCAGGTGGGCTGTGTTACCAGCTCCAGATTTTTCACATCTTTCCATTCAGCTTTGCCAACCTGATACATCCCAAATGCCTCGGAGATGGCTGTACTGTCGGACTTGACCTTTTTGCCGAAGGGCGGGCCGCTGAGCATGGGGCCTCCCGGCACCAAAATGGCAGGGATATTGGCGCGAATGCAGCCCATCAGCATGCCGGGTATGATCTTATCGCAGGAACCCAACATAACAAGGCCATCCAGCTTGTGAGCCTTGGCCATGATTTCGATGCTGTCGGCGATAATTTCGCGGGAGGGCAGTATATAATGCATACCGTCAAAGCTGCCATTTCCAACACTGTCGCAGCAGCCGATTACACCAAATTCCACTGCGTTGCCGCCGGCGCGATAAACGCCCTTTTTTACGAAATCCGCTACCTGACGCAGGTGGAAATGTCCAGGGACAATGTCACTGAATGCATTGGCGATGCCGATAATGGGGCGGCTGAGATCATCGTCGTCAAAGCCGCAACCCTTATAGACTCTGCATGGGTGTAATACATTTTCATCTTTGTTCATATAAAATTCACACCCCCTGTATCAAAGGCTGTCAACTCATCCTGGTTCTCACGGCCTAACAACCGGACCGCTGCGGCCTCCTTGAAAATCACGTAGCAATCTCGCCTTCAAATGGCTCATTTTTCAAGATCATTCCGATTTTATCGATATCCCAGTTGCCGGAAGTCAGCACACAAGCGACTTTTTCATCCGGACGTGTTTTTACTCTTCCGGACAACAAAGCGGCAATTACGACACATGATGTCGGCTCGGCTATAAGCTTGGCATGGTGTGCTACCAGTCTCACAGATTCCTTGATATCCTCTTCTTCAACTATTTCGATTTCATCTACATATCGATCAATAATGGGATATGGATTGTCAGCCGGATAACTGCAGCCAATACCATCCGCAACTGTTGGTGTGCATTCGACTCTGGTCTTTTGACCCTTCTGGCGGCTGACATAATATGCGCAGGTAGCTGCAGCCTGAATGCCTACTACACGTATCTTGGGGTTTGTCTCTTTGATGGCTGTAGCTATGCCTGAAATCAACCCGCCTCCGCCAATAGGAACCAGCACGGTTTCCACTTCAGGCAAATCTTCCATCATCTCCAGTGCGATGGTACCCTGCCCGGCCATTACATCATAGTCTTCATACCCGTGAACCATTGTATAGCCGTGCTCAGCTATTTCATCTTTAACTTTCTTCCAGCGTGCGGCATATGCTCGTTCCCATACAATTACATCCGCACCCAATTTTCTGGCATTTTCTATTTTTACTTTCGGCGCATCCTCAGGCACAACAACTACAGTATGGACTCCCAGCAGCTGTCCGGCGAATGCGCAGGCCTGGGCGTGATTACCTGAAGAACTGCAAATGATACCACGCTTTCTTTCCTCTTCGGTCAGTGAAAGAATTTTGTTCATGGCGCCTCGAAGCTTAAATGAACCGGTGATTTGCAGCATTTCTGGCTTTAAGTAAACCTCACACCCTAGTATCTTATCCATAGTCTTTTCCCGCAGCAATGGTGTGTGGCGAATATAGGGGCGGATACGATCCGCTGCTTCCCGTACATCCTGCAAAGTAACTGTCGTTTTTTCCATAGTACTGACTCCTTTATTATTTCTTATTAATCAACAAAGTGGATGTATATCCCCTTTCATTATACTTTCATTATATACCTGCCATATACTTATAACAAATATCAAAAAATATATAAGAATCTATAACGATGCGTTATAGGTTCTGTACTAAAGCCTCCATCTGGTCCAGCAGGCTGCCGAACAGCTTAAGGGCGTTATTCACCGGTTCCGTTGTTGACATATCCACGTTGGCTATTTTTAATAGCTCAATTGGATAATCCGAGCCGCCGCTTTTAAGGAATTTCAAATAGCGGTCTACTGCCGGCTGCCCTTCGTTGATTATCTGCTGCGATATTGACATAGCTGCAGAAAAGCCTGTGGCATATTTATATACATAGAAGCTGGTGTAAAAATGCGGAATTCTAGCCCATTCCATATCTATATAATCATCCATAACTATATCCGGTCCATAATACCTTATATTTAAATCCCTGTATATTGAGCACAGCAGCTCTGCAGTCAATACTTCCCCCGACTCGGCCTTTTCGTGGATTATCTTTTCAAACTCCGCAAACATGGTCTGCCTGTATACAGTAGCTCTGAACTGTTCCATGAAATAGTTCAGAAGATACATTTTCTTCTTATTGTCTTTGGTAGCTTTTAGAAGATGATTCATTACCAGCGCTTCATTAAGGGTTGAAGCCACTTCTGCCACGAATATCTTATACTGGGCATAAATATATGGCTGATTGCTGTCGGAATAATAGCTGTGCAGGGCATGGCCCATTTCGTGGGCCAGAGTGAACATGCTGTTCAGTGTATCGTTATGATTCAGAAGCACATAGGGATGGGAGTCATAGCAGCCCCAGGAATAGGCACCGCTTCTCTTTCCTTCATTCTCATAAACATCAATCCAGCCTGAGTTCAAGCCCTTTTCAAGATTTTTGCCATAGTCCTCTCCCAGTACCTTAAGACCTTCTCTCACAATCTCCTTTGCTTCTTCAAAAGATATTTCCATCTTTACTTCCTTCATCATCGGGACGTAAAGGTCGTACATATGAATTTCATCCAGCCCCATTACCCTTTTCCTGAGCTTCACATACCTGTGCATCAGGTTCATGTTGTCATGCATTGCCGCAATAAGGTTATCATACACCGCAACCGGCACATTATCCTCAAACAACGATTCCTCTCTTGCAGAGCCGTACTTTCTGGCCCTTGCACTGAAAATATTTGCCTTGACATTGGCATTCAGCAGAGCAGCCAATGTGTTCTTCTGCTTTGAATAAGTGCTGTACAACCCGTCGAAGGCGTCCTTCCTGACTCTTCTGTCGCTGCTTTCCATAAACTGAATATATCCGCCCTTTGTCAGCTCAACTTCGTTGCCCTTTTCATCCTTTATATACGGAAACTTTATATCCGCATTATTAAGCATACCGAATATTACCTCCGGTGCCCGCACTACTTCCCCTGCCATGGCCAGAAGCTGCTCTTCGGCTGCATTCAATACATGGGGCTTCTTTCTTCTTATTTCATCCAAAAACCTCTTGTAAAACCTCAAGCCCTCACTTTCCATAAGATATGCTTCCAGCTTCTCATCCGGTATATCTAAGATTCCCGGCACAATAAAGGAATTTGCACTGTTTACTGTCACCCCCAGGGAATCCGCCTTGCCGGCAAGCCCCTGATAAAATGAATTGGTGCTGTCCTCATGGCTTCTCATATGTGCATAAACATATACCTTTTCAAAAAGCCTGGTCATTTCGGTACTTAGATTCAGACATTCAAGAAGCTTCCCGGCACTGCTGCCCATGAGCTCCTTGTACGGGTAAAGGGAATCCGCCATTTGCTTTACCTTTTCATAATCCTTTTCCCACAAATCATTTGATTCATATATATCTTCAAGCCTCCATTTATACTCCTGAGATATTTCTTCTCTTTTTGGAATGCTTGAACCTTTATTAGCCATCATAATCCCTCGCTTCTATATATTTTCTCCAACGCTCCGACCTGGCTCTTGTGTCTAAATAACACATTTATCCTTCCACTTACCCTTTTTTACAAAATACACTATCATCACAAAATGAACGGCATAAGACACAATATATGATATCCAGACCCATTGGATACTCATCTGCATTATCTGTACGAACAAATACAGCATGGGTATCTGGACAAGCCATATTGAAGTCAGGGCAGCCAGCATGGAAGGAACATTGTCCCCTGCTCCGTAAAGTATGGAGGCCATTCCCCCCGCAGGCCCCATAAATAGCGATGCAACTGCATAGTATCTTAAAAACAAAGCTCCTATCCCTATTATATCATCCCCCGTCGAAAAAATACGAATTATCGGGCCGGGAAGCAATACTAAAACAGCACCCGAAATAAACATTATCCAGAAAGAGAGCTTTGCTGTCAGATATCCGGCTTTTTCCGCTCTGTCACAATTAGAGGAACCCAGGCTTTGGCCTACAATTACACCTGAGCCCATCTGCAAACCGAATACCGGCATTAAAATAAGGTTAATAATTCTTGTGCATATACCGTAAGCTGCTACAACACCTACCCCGAAAGATGCTATAAACTTCATTACAATAAAGTATCCAAGGTTTCGTAGAAGGCCTTCCAGGCCTGTAGGCAAGCCTATTGACAACAGCTTGATATCCATAGACCTGACAAAGTAGATTCCTCTCTTGAAACCAACCTTTATGAAGGTTCTGCCTGACATAAGTATGTACAGCCCCACAATAAAGGCAGCAGCCTGGGATATTACAGTAGCGTATGCAGCTCCGGCTATTCCCAGCCCCATTCCCCTTACCCCGATAAAGGGTATAACATCAAATATCATTATGGGGTCAAGTATCATATTCAGCATTCCGGATATAACCATAATATACAGGGGCTTTCTTGCATCACCTATGCACCTTAAGGCAGTGTTTACCGAATATGAGGAAAACGCCAGAGGAAGAGTGATAAGCCTTATCCTTCCATATGTGACCGACTCCTCCAGCACCCGGCTGTTTCCGGCCAGAGGGCTTAATACATTTGGTATTATGAGGCTCATTACTATACCAACAACCAGTGCCAGCAAAAATTTGAATATTATCGTCTGTTCAATGGCTTCTATTGTCTTTTCCTTGTTTCCTGCGCCAAAATATCTTGATATTATTGTCACTGAGCTTGTTCCGACAATATCATTCACCATATTCAATATCCACCATATTGTAG
>JAAYQK010000255.1 GCA_012519325.1 Gracilibacteraceae bacterium
CCGCAGATATGAACCCGTCAATAACTATTGGCACCCTGTGATATGCCGCTCCGAGAAAACAACCTGTCATACCTGCAATATCAAATCCTCCGACTTTGGAAAGCACATCAATTGGATCTTCCGGGTCCGGCTTATTCACGCTTATTGCCCTCTCAATCACAGACTTTTTATTGGCATAGCCTTCTTCCGTCAGTCCTACACCCTTTCCCACCGCTTCTTCCGAGCTGCAGCCAAGGAAGGCCATTGCAACAGCACTGCTTGTGCTGGTGTTTCCAATCCCCATTTCACCGGTTCCAAAAAGGCTGTATCCTTCCTTTACAAGCAATGATACCATTTCAATCCCTGTTTCTATGGCCTTTATCGCTTCCTCCCTGCTCATGGCGGGGCCCTTTGACATATTGAAGGTTCCTTTTCTTATTTTTCTGTTTATTAATCCGGGATAATCCAAATCGCTTGCAACGCCGATGTCTACAACCCTGATATCAGCGCCTGCATGCTTTGACAATACACATACTCCTGTAATACCCTTCAAGAAATTTATTGTCATCAAAGCGGTAACTTCTTGAGGTGCGGCACTCACTCCTTCTTCTACCACTCCATTGTCCGATGCCATTATTATTGTAACCTTTTTTTCAAAACTGTTCATCTGCTTTCCCGTTATTCCGGAAATCTTTATCGCCAAATCCTCCAGCTTGCCGAGGCTGCCAATGGGCTTTACAAGCTTGTCAAGCCTTTCTGCTGCTTTCTTCATACTTTCTTCATATGCAGGCCTTATTCCTGCCGTCGTTTTTTCAAAAAGCTCCATAATGCATCTCCTTATATATAAAATAAAAAACCCGCTGCCAACTTAACCGTATGGAGCGGGAAACATTAACTCAATAATCCTCCTCCCCTCCCTCCGAAGGTAGAAAATATATCATAGGCAGGTTTCCTGGCTTGTGGATCTTCTTACTCTCCGGCCTTCTCGCAGTACAATGGCTTATCGGATTTCATACCCACTTACAGTAGCGGGGGCTGCAGCGGCTTTGAACCGCTTTCCCTTTTAACCCATTAGGGCACCATATGATTGTTTTTAATTGTCATAATAATTATATATTTAATGAATTATCCAGTCAATGTATAATATGCATCCTAAAATATATACTAGTACCAATTAACATAGGAAGGTGATTGTTTTGAACGTAACCAAATTTCATGTGGATAATCTGAAGGACAGTAATGATATCATCAGTCTGAGGGGACATCTGCAAGCCATGGATGGGGTTCACGCCGTGAGAATTGATAATCTGTCAAATACGATTACAGTGGAATATGAAAACAACCTCAGTCCAGAGAGTTTGGCTTCCGAAATCAGAAAGTATAAATATACCCGGCTGTAAAAAATGCGCATACGGCCCGCAATATCATCAGTGGAGTTCGTCTCCACTGATGATACTATTTTTTGGCTTAGCTGTAACATTATCATTGTAGTTTAATATTATGATATCAGAGGTATATGCAGGAGACATGATAGATTCCTGTCCATTTCCTGCAGATAGATTAATTTACCCTATTGGAATACAAAATGGTAAATCTATTATCCTCAAAAAATTAGGAGGTGAATTAAATGGGCAAAGAAAGCAGAAGAGAGAAAACCATTAGAATAAGGCACTTTCCGGATAATATCAAGGACTTGCTGTGCTTGCTGGCAGATAATGAAGACAACAGAGCTACTATAATACTCAGCACTTGCGACGATTGTGTCCAGGAAAACATAGAAGTAGTTGCGGTAATAGGAAACCTTGCGGTCTTCCGCTGCCATGACAAATTTAAATTCGTAGATATCCACTGCATTTGCGAAGTAATAATTGACTGTGAAACAATTTTAAGCGAACTCCTTGAATCAAAGAGTGAGTGCAAATGTTAAAAAGCAGGGGGGACTCCCGCAATGAGGGAGGCCCTCTTATTCTTTTGCTACCACCAGGATGGGCGTTTACCTGCCCTCAGGTCTGCAGCCTTCAACCCTTCGGTGTATTCAAAGTGAGGCTTGTCAACTATTGACTTCCAGTCCCCGCCCCAGGTTAATCCTAATTTTTTACCCTCCTCCCCTATGATCTTCCATAACCAGTCATTATTCCATACCGCTTTTCTTTTGACTATCGGTACCACATCATAGGCAAGCCCGAATCCGTGAGGACCTATAAGCCGCATATTCGTAACTATATTGCCGGGTCTTGAACGGCCTTGTGAATACAAATACTCCTGGTATTCCGAGTCTCTCAGGGTACTCGTTACAATTATTTCGACTCCCCGCTTTCTGCAGGCTTCGATATGTTTTCTGCAGATTTCCCTAACTACCGGGTGAAGATCCTCAATTTTACGGCTGTTAACCATGGCATCCACCACCTGTTATATAAATTGGAGCATGTACACCTCCTAATTTATATATATGAGTATAAAAAAGTTTTGCAATCAACACGACTGAAAATCCGATACCAATTCTGCTACCCTCAAAATCTCCTTTGCAGATATTTCAATGTCATCGTAAGTAGTCTTATATGAGCATACGCTTATTCTCATAACAGATTTTCCTGACCATTTTGAGCCTCCCATCCAGCATACACCGGATTCCTGGACTCCTTTAATCAGAGCTTCGGTTTTACGGTCATTATCAAAATAAACCAATACCTGATTGTAGACTACGTCATTCAAAATCTGAAGTCCACCATCCTGAAGCAGTCTTGAAAAATACACAGCCTTGCAATGAAGCTCTTCAACCAGCTCGGCAACACCTCTCCTTCCCAGTCCCTTTAATGTTGCCCACAAATCTATTGCTCTTGCCCTTCTTGACATCTCAGGAGTATATAACATTCCATCCCTGTTTTCATTATATATTATGTACGACCCTGTCATATGCATGGCATTTACTAGTATATCCTTATGCCTGCAAAGGATAATCCCGTTATCATAAGGAGCATTTAAGGTCTTATGGGCATCTACCGACCAGGAGTCAGCCAGTTCCATGCCTTTCGTCAGGCAGCTCATTTTTTCGCAGGCAGCAGCCCATAATCCGAAGGCACCATCAATATGCACCCATGCACCGGCAGCATTGGCTTTTCTGCAAATAGAATCAAAATCATCAAAAGCCCCTGTATTGACATTTCCGGCTTGGAGTATCAATAATGTCCTGTTGTCCAGCTCAGGAATTTCATCAGCTTTAATGCGTCCCTGTCCGTCGGTGGGAACCTTGATAAGCTTCGTATTGCCCAGGCCTATTATGGATAAGGCTTTAAATACGGTTGAATGTGCTTCTTCACTTAGAACTATTTTTATTTGAGGAGCATTGAAAAGCCCTTTCCCGGTGACATCATATCCCATATTATCAAGCAGATAATTCCTACCTGCCAGCAAACCGCAAATAGTGGCTGTGGAACTGCCGCTGACAAAGCCTGCAACCGTATCATCAGGTAATTTTAATAACTGCTTCAACCAGTTCTCACATACCTCTTCAAGCTTTGAAGCAATAGGAGACAGGACGAACAAGGCTGAATTCTGGTCCCAGGCATCAGAAAGCCACTTTGAGCATAATGCCGAGGGAAGGATGCCGCCGCATACAAATCCGAAGTACCTCCCCCCCGTCTGTGCGACTGTTGCAGGAGAACCGTACTTTCCCAACATATTCAATATATTTTTGGTATCCTCCGGTTCCTCAGGACAAGCTTCCTCAAACACTGACAGATTGCTTAAAGTCTCTTTATCAGGGAA
>JAAYQK010000256.1 GCA_012519325.1 Gracilibacteraceae bacterium
AAACGTTTTTTTTATTATATTAGCTGATTGAAAAAATGTCAATAATTTTTTTTGCAGATTTAACATATTAAAAATTTATTGTCAAAGTATGGGCTTTATTGTTTATATGAACAGAACGACCAATTATATAATAAGGCATACTGCTTGTACAATGAAATGATATAATAATGCTAAAATTTATGTGATTTATAATGCAATATGGGGGGTAAGTATTTATGAAGATAAAAGGTACGGAAACCTCGAAGCCTGCTAATGTGAGAAAAAGCAAAAGGATTGATTATTATTCAAAGATATACTGCACTAAAAGTATTCAGGAAGGCAGGACGGAAGAATACGACGTGCCTATTGAACTCATGCTTATTAATATTTCAATAGGAGGCCTGGGTATTATATCAGAAAGGATATTTGAGAAAGATACGGTATTGGTGCTTGATTTAAAGCTGGAAGAAGTGAAATATGAAAAAGTATATGCAAAAGTAATGTGGGTGATGAAAATGGGCGACATGTACAGGCACGGTTTAGAAATTTTCAACGTATCCGGAAGGCTTTACAAACATCTGGGTGCTCTTGACAACAGCATCAGGACTACGGTGTAACTCCCTGAAATCAGACAAATAATTGCAAATTATCTTATATTGTAATATAATAAAACGTGGCAATAATATCACTAAATAAGGGAGTAGTAGCATGAGCTTGTTTGAGAACTGGAGAGAAAAGGCGTATAATAACGAACAAAACGAAAAGTATAAAAAAAGATTTTGGGAGGATTACTTTAAGAAGGAAGAGTCTATTTATGAAAAGCTCCTTTCCAATCCGGAAGAGGTGGTTGAGGGTACGGTTGCGGAACTGGCGGATAAATATGAGACGGACATACTGCTGTTCACAGGCTTCCTTGACGGTATTAACGATAGCCTTGTCGAACTGATGAAGCTTGAGGAGCTGGAAGAGTCAAGCAACGTAAAACTTGAGATAGATTATGAAAAGCTTTATTATAACATGCTGAAGGCAAAAGCTGATTGGCTGTACAATTTGCCTCAGTGGGACGGCATACTTGAAGCCGAGAAAAGAAAAGAAATAACAAAGAAGCAAAGGCTTTCAGGCACAGTGATAAAACAGAAGGAGCCCGGAAGGAACGAACCGTGTCCTTGCGGGAGCGGAAAGAAGTATAAAAAGTGCTGTGGCGCTAACAAATAATGTAGGAAAATGACTCCCGGAGGAATAATAACCGATGGGAGTCTAATAGTATTCATAGAAAGGGTGATATCTATGAAATACGGTGTTTTAAGAAACAAGCAGGGCCTGACTGAGGAGGAATTTCTGTCACAGTATGATGCAGGACAGTATGAGCGGCCTTCTGTAACAGTAGATATGCTTGTTTTTTCAGTTATGAGTGAAATGAAGAAAGGCAGTGTAAAGCTGCCTGAAAAATCCTTGAAGATACTTATGGTGAAAAGGGGGGATCATCCCTTTATGGGGTACTGGGCACTTCCCGGAGGCTTTGTAAATATGGACGAAAGCCTGGATACGGCTGCACAAAGGGAGCTTAAGGAAGAAACAAACATAGATAATATATACATGGAGCAGCTTTATACATGGGGTGATGTAAACAGAGATCCTCGTACCAGGATAATAGGCTGCTCATATATGTCTCTTGTTGACAGCAGCAGGCTTGATGTAAAAGCTGGGGATGATGCGGAGGATACAGCCTGGTTCAGTGTAAAGTGCAATGTGGTAGATCAGAAGAAATTCGGGACAGGGAAAGGATTTTGCGTTCAAAACAGGGTAAGACTCGTACTAAGTAATGACAAAGAAGAGTTGGAAGCGATTATAGACATTGACAGGACCTTTGACGGTAATATTGTGAGAGTGAGCAGAGAATTATCCGAGTCAAGGGGGATTGCTTTTGACCATGGGAAGATAATCGAATATGCGGTTGAAAGCATCAGAAGTAGGATCGAATGTAACACCGGCATAGTCTTCAACCTTATGCCTGAGTTTTTCACCTTGACTGAGCTGCACCAGACATATGAGGCAATACTGGGTAAGGAGCTTCCGGAGGCAGAATTCAGGACAAAAGCAGCAGATATGGTTGTTGAACATAGGCCGTCTAAATTATATAAGTATAATCCCAATTGGGTTGAAAAGCATCTTACAGCCCAAATTCTGAGGTAATGATAGAAGGAGGGACTAAATTTGAAAAAAAAAGGATATACAGCCATATGTATTGTTATTGTACTGTCAATTCTGCTGATGTTTACATTTGCCGAGGATATGGCAAAGGTAGTTCAAGGTATTGAGTCTAATGCCAGGATTATATATAACGGCAAAGAGGCTGATATTGGGATAAAGCCGATAATAGTAGATGGAAGCAACTACCTGTCTGTAAGGGTAATATCTTCACTGTTTGATAAAAACATATACTGGGACCAGAATAAAAATGAAATCCTGATTACTGACAAAACCAACCCGCAATTGGAATATTTGACTTCTGAGCTTGCTGCGAAAGACAGGAGCATTAAAGAGCTTGAAGAAAAGGTAAAAAAGCTTGAAAACAATATAGCGAAGCCGGGAAAACTAAGCATTGAGGAGCTTCAAGAAAAAATTAACAATGAATATGGGGAGTATGAAGGCGTATCATATAGGGTGATACTTTCAGGCAATGAAGATGAGATAAGGACAATATTTGAAATAGATACCAGCAAGGATAAAAAAGAATGGAACAGTTTATCGACGAATAAGAGATATGAGCTTATCGAAGAGGTTGCCGCAGTAATAATGGAGGAATATCCCTCGGCAAAAATCAAGGGTTATTACAAGGACATATCATTATCAAAAAAGCTGGCTCCTTTTTATTACAACTGGAAAAGCGAGCTTGTCAAAGGCCACTATAATAATTACAGCACCATAAGCATTATAGAGGAGAGATTTAATAATCAATATGACGATTACTTCAAAGGAGTTCATTTTACCTTTACTCTTAAGGGAAATGACAGCAATATGGAATACAAAGCATACATACAAAAGGGGAGTTTCAAAGGGGCTTGGAATTCAATTCCTGATAAATCGGTAGAAATCTTCATGAGGAAACTGTGCAGTGAGATTAAAAACGAGTTTAAAGAGTGCTATATTTATGGATGCATATATGATACGGACGGCGATGAAGAATTAGCATTCTGCGAACAGACTGTTGAAGGAGATTTTGTGTTCCATAAAGAAGATTAATAAAAATAAAAAATATTACAGGAGGTCGCTTATGAATTACAATGAAGTATTGGAAAAGGCAAAATTCCTGATAGGATCAAAATGCAGAATTTGCCGTGATTGCAACGGAATAGCCTGCAGAGGCGAAATACCGGGCGTAGGCGGCAAAGGAAGCGGCAGCGGTTTTACAAGGAGCTTTGAGAAGCTGAATGAGATAAAGCTGAATATGGATACTATATATGAATTCAAGGAAGTGGATACTTCTGTGGAGCTTTTTGGCAAGAGATTTGCTTATCCGATTTTTGCAGCTCCTATCGGCGGTTTGCAGCAGCATTACAGAGAAGATGCCAATGATTATGAATACAACCAGGCAATCACAGCAGGCTGTAAGAATGCTGGAGTTGCAGGCTTTACCGGTGATGGAGTAAAGGACGAATTTTATGAGCAGCCGCTGAAGGCCATATCTGAAATTGGCGGCTGGGGTATACCCACAATAAAGCCTTGGGAGAACGATGAAGTTCTAAAAAAGGCTAAAATGGCGGAGACAGCAGGAGCTCTGGCAGTGGCCATGGATATAGATGCTGCCGGTTTGTCCATTCTGGCTGCTTTAGGAAAGCCAGTAAGTCCAAAATCTGTTGAAGAAATCAGGGAAATTGTAAGCGGTACGAAGCTGCCTTTTATAATAAAGGGAATTATGACAGTTGCAGGAGCAGTTAAGGCTGTTGAAGCGGGAGCATATGGCATAGTGGTTTCCAATCATGGGGGAAGAGTATTGGATCATACTCCCGCACCTGTGGAGGTGCTGCCGGAAATATACAAGGCGGTAGGCGGAAAAATCAAGATATTCATTGACGGCGGAATAAGGACGGGCATAGACATTGTAAGGGTGCTTGCGCTTGGTGCTGATGCTGTGCTCATCGGAAGGCCATATGCAATCGCAGCTTTTGGCGGAGGCGTGGAAGGAGTAGAGCTATATACAAGTAAAATAGGTGCTGAACTAAGAGATGCAATGATAATGACCGGATGCAGTACCCTTAGGGATATAGACGAAAGAGTGATATATAAGGCATAAAATCAAGAAAGGCACGAGAAAATTTCACACTCCCTATTCAACGTGGCGACTCCAATCAATCCGAAGGCAAGCTGCCGCTTTGGATAATATTTATACACAAGAAAGTCCAGTGTTTGTAGAAGCATTACCATTTTGTCTACATAATACATGAATGAATGAGGTAATTAAAATGATGAAAAGCCAAAAGAGCAGAGCTGTCGGACCAGAAATCGATCCTTTATGGTTGGGAAGTGGATGGACACTTGAGGATTTAAAAAGGCCTCAAGTGCTATTAGAAAGTACCTGGGGTGACAGCCATCCAGGAAGCCGCCATCTTAATGAATTAGTTGAAATGGCTAAAATCGGTATTTATAAAAGTGGTGGTAAACCTTCTGTTTATACAGTGACTGATATTTGTGATGGTGTGGCAACTGGACATGATGGGATGAACTATTCGCTGGTTTCTAGAGATATTATTTCCGCAATGGTTGAGATTCACGCCCGTTCAGTTCCTTTTGATGCATTAGTTACATTTGCTTCCTGTGATAAAGCCACTCCTGGACATTTAATGGCACTAGCACGGTTGAATATACCTGCTATTCATGTTTGTGGTGGTTCAATGATGCCAGGCCCGGGCTTTATTTCGGCAGAAGTATGCTATAAGACAAATGAAGAAGTTCTGATGGGTAAAATGACTGAAACGGAGCAGCATTATTATCAAAAGAATGCATGTCCTACCTGCGGTGCTTGTCAATATATGGGTACGGCAAGTACTCTTCAGATTATGTCAGAAGCACTTGGACTATCATTGCCTGGTAATGCCCTAATGCCTGCTTGGTCCAACATGATTCGACTCATGGCTGAGGATGCAGGAAAAGCAGTAATGACACTATTGGAGAAAGGATTGACTCCAAAAGATATTCTGACAAGTGAAGCATTTGAAAATGCATTAATGGTGCATGCAGCAGTATCCGGCTCAACTAATGCTCTTTTACATATTCCAGCTATAGCTAGAGAAGTCGGTATAACTATTACTCCTAGAAGTTTTGACGAAATTAACAGGAAAATACCGGTTTTGGCCGGGATAAAAACTTTCGGACCGTGGCCGACTCAGTTCCTTTGGTATGCAGGAGGAGTACCGGGAATTATGTTAGCTTTGAAGGACCATCTACATCTTGATGTCATGACAGTTACCGGACGGACTTTAGGTGAGAATCTTGAAAAAATAAGAAAGAGCGATTTCTTTAAACTGGGTTCTGAATATTTAAAAAATTATCAATTGAAACCGCAAGATATACTGAAGACAATCGATTCACCGTATAAACAAAGTGGAGGATTAGCTGTCCTTTATGGTAATCTAGCTCCAGATGGAGCAGTCATTAAACATACATCAGTAGTGCCGGGGATGTTTGCCCACACTGGTCCTGCCAAACCATTTGATTCAGAAGAAAAGGCAATTAAGGCCATTTTTGATGGACAAATTACTCCAGGTGATGTTATTATTATTCGTTATGAAGGGCCAAAAGGTGCAGGGATGCCTGAAATGCTTAAAACAACAGAAGCTATTTATAATCGTCCTGAATTGGCAGAGACAACTGCATTGATTACGGATGGGCGTTTTTCAGGTGCTACGCGTGGGCCGGCTATAGGCCACGTTTCACCTGAAGCCGCTGTAGGTGGGCCTCTGGCTTTGGTTGAAGAAGGGGATTTGATCCATATCGATATAAATAAAAGAACCTTGGATATTGTCGGGGTCAAAGGTTTGAAAAAGCCCCCAGAAGAAATTAAAGCTATTATTAAAGAGCGCTTTAAATCATGGAGGTATACTTTTCCTCAAAATGACGGGGTTCTAGGTTTGTTTAGGCGTGCGGCCTCTTCTACAGACAAAGGAGCTTCTATGTTAAAAGAAGGATGAGTTCTTGATAATTATAAAAAAGTATGTATTGTTTTCTTTCGACCAGTAATTCGGCGTCCGAATGCAGGATTATTTTACAAGTCAAAATTCCTCACTACGACAAAGCTTTTTCTCCAGTCACTAGTGGGGATTTTTTATGTTAACTTCTATGATCTTAACTGTTTAATTCTTGGAGATCAGTCTGGATTCCCTAATATTGTTGATTGCTACTGTCATCGGTTCGGCATAGAGCCATTATCCATCTTGAAATTTTAATGTTGGCGCTGCCCACATGTATGTATATACAAGTTGAGGCAGTTCTGGCAATTGCATGTATTTAAGTAAAAGAAGAATTTAAAGGGTTTCGGAGGATAAAATAAAACATTATAGGCAAGGCTTCCCGAATAGAATTAAGCAGGAGGGTGTGGATATGGAAGGAGTGAAAAGGCTGGAAGGCCGGATCAAGTTCAAGAGCTTCATTTTCCTGCTGAGGCCCAGGCAGTGGATAAAAAATTTGTTTCTTTTTGCACCACTGCTGTTTTCGAGGAATATAGACAAACCACAGCATGTTATGACTGTCTTCTATGCCTTTTTATGCTTCTGCATGATATCCTCTACCGTTTACATATTCAATGATATCCGTGATCTTGAAAAGGACAGGAAGCATCCGAGAAAAAGGATGCGGCCGCTGGCTGCGGGTATTATCAGCAGACGGGAAGCGCAGATATTTATGATATTCATGCTTCCTGTCTCAGCCGCGTTATCATTCATGCTGGATTACAGCTTTGGTTTTGTCGTTATGGCTTATTTGCTCAATAATTTGATATATACACTGTATGTTAAAAATATTGTCATACTTGATGTGATGTCAATTGCCCTGGGATTCATACTGAGAGTCTCAGGAGGGGCAATAGTCATAAAGGTGGCGATATCTCCATGGCTGTTGCTGTGCACCTTCTTGCTGGCACTGTTCCTCGGCTTCAGCAAAAGGAGGAACGAGCTTCTGGTACTGCAGGAGGATGCCAATAGCCATAGAAGGATTCTGGAGCATTATTCACTGGAATTTATTGATAATATGCTTTCGATTGTAACCACATCTACCCTGATTTCATACAGCCTGTACACATTTTATGCCAGCAGCAGCAGACACTCAATGGTAACTATACTATTCGTACTGTATGGAATTTTCAGGTATCAATATATAGTATACAATAAAAAAATGGGTGAAAGTCCGGAGGAAATATTGTTGAATGACAAGCCTTTGGTTATTAACATAATGCTCTGGGTATTGACCAGTATAGTAATACTTTATAAATAGGTCGGATTAGAAGAATAATGCGACTATGTCGTAATTTTCTTATATGATGTAAATATTCCTGCCAGCAGAATCCCTATGAGGATGCAGAGAAAAGGCTCGGAAGTTATTCTGTACCTTGGGGCATAATAAAAAATCAAGATAATAAGGTTCATATACAGGAAGTTTCCAATTATCCAGGCAGGCTCGCAAAACAGTATGTACAATGATCTGGCTGCCATAAGCCTTAGAATGAAAA
>JAAYQK010000257.1 GCA_012519325.1 Gracilibacteraceae bacterium
CCAATATCTCCGGAAATGCTTCCGCCCTGTCGATTCTCCATGCTCTCTTGACAAAAGGCTTGTAAATATCGTATTGTGAACCGTCACAGTGCATGTTCACTTCCTGATGAGGATGCTTACCGTAATAATAACTTGGAACATCCCCTGCAATAACTACCATAGGTATTGAATCAAACGCAGCATTGGCAACTCCTGTAGTTGCATTGGTAAGTCCTGGCCCCAGGTGGCATAGGACAACTCCTGCCTTACGGGTTACTCTGGCATAACCATCTGCTGCAGCAGCAGCAATTTGCTCATGCCTTACGCTGATAAACCTGATTTTCTTGCTTTTGCTTAATGCATCCAGCATTGCAATATTCGTATGTCCGCAAAGTCCGAATACAAATTTTATGCCTCTTCTTTCCAAGTAATCAACAATTTGACATGAAACCAGTTTCTTCATTTAAAGCCCCCATTTCCAAATAATTATTTACTCACTCTTCCATTAAAGGGTCGTAGAACTCTCCGAACAATTCTTCATCACTGGGTCTGTCTTCAGGAATTGCTTTTGATACCCAGGTAACATTCATATAATGGCGCAAATGGACATTTTCAGATGTAGCATTGCCTCCCCATGTTCCGCATCCGATGCTGGAGGTCATTGGCATTCCATTAGTGAAGGAGCCTGCATTGGATTTTGATTGCGGTTGTCTCACCATGATACGTCCTACACGGGCTTCAAGTGCGAGTCTGTGTATGTGCTCCTCATCATACGAGTATATACCTACGCTGTGGCCTTTTCCTCCAACCTCGTGTATCGCCATTACTATATCTATTGCATTTTGAAACTCGCCCTCATATTTATGCACAGCCAGCAGAGTTGTCAGCTTTTCACGGCACCATACATCCTCATAGCTTGCGGTGTATGACCCTGTACCTCTGGCTATAAGAAATTTACGGTCTGCAGGTATTGAGAACCCTGCCATCTCGGCCATTTTTTGAGCCGATTGGGCTACTGAATCAGGAAGACGATGGCAATCCTCGTCCCACATAATTTTTTTGACAGCAAGCTGCTGCTCCTCGCTCAGCAAATAACCTCCTACTTTAACAAGTTCCTTAACTGCATCATCATAGATGCTCTCATGGATTATGATGTTTCCATCAGCAGAGCATCCGGACCCGAAATCCGATGTCTTTGAAATCATTGTATTGTATGCTGCCTTGTAAAGCTCATCCTTAGCTGTCTCATCCCAAATCATAGTTGCATTACCGGCACCTACGCCATAAGCGGGAGTACCTGAATGATATGCTCTTCTTACAACTCCTTGCCCGCCCGTAGCAATTACCAGGTCGCATTTTGTATTAAGTGCCTCTGACATAGCTCTGTTTATTTTTGCTTTTCCCTGACCAAGGATCTGAATAAGATCTTCCGGTGCGCCTACCTGTTTCAAGCCTTCACGCATAAGCTCAATTGTACGGCCTCCGGTTTTTACTGCTCTGGGATGAGGTGAGAAAATTATGGCATTTCTGGCTTTAATGGCATATATTGCGTTGCCTGCAGGTGTCAGATCCGGGTTGGTTGCCGGAATTACACATGCAATAACTCCCACCGGCTTACCATATTTGACTATCCCTTTTTCAGGAATTTCTTCAATAATGCCTACACTCTTCTGGCGCAATGCATCCCTAAGCACCCCTCTGATCTTGTATTTCTTGTTTTCACGGCTTACGGGATCACCCATGCCGCTTTCCTCTATACTCATCCTGACCAGTTCTTTAAAGGTCTTAGTATTTGCAACTTTCCATGCTATAGCCCTTATTGTGCGATCAACATCCTCCTGGCTCCATTTTTCAAATATCTTCTGTGCCGCATCAGCTCTTGCAAACTTCTCCTCAATTTCATCTATTTGCTCCTGGTTAAGCTTTGCATAAACTTCTTCCATTGAACTCATCCTGCTCATAATCATTCCTCCTTATTTATCCCTGTTCTTAAACGAATTGACAATATCGCTTGACTTTCCGGCTTTAAGAATAAAGCTTGAAGTCTCATGCCCAATTAGTTCCTGAACATGTCGGCTTAATGAAATTACGGTATCAAGGTCGCAGCCTGTCTCTATCCCCATTTCATGACACATATGTATTAAATCTTCCGTGGCAATATTTCCTGAAGCACCAGGGGCAAAGGGGCAGCCACCCAATCCGGCAAAGGAGGAGTCAAAGCGGTTGATGCCTGCCAGCATACCCGATACCACGTTTGCAAATCCGACCCCTCTGGTATTATGAAAGTGCAGGTTCCAGACCACATCCGGGAACAGCTTTTTTGCTTTGGAGCAATATTCGTATACTTGTTTCGGAGTTGCCATACCCGTAGTATCTGACAGTGATATTTCCTTTACCCCTATATTATAAAAGCATGAAACAACCCTCATGACTTGTTCCAATGGCACTTTGCCTTCGAAGGGACACCCGAAGGCGGTAGATATTGCTCCGGAAAGGGATATACCATGTACTGCCGCATATTCAGCCGTTTCACCAAAGGCTTGTACTGCTTCCTCAGGAGTTTTGTTCAGATTGGCCAGTGAATGAGATTTGCTTGCGGAAACTGTTAGCTTCGCTTTATATATCCCTGCATCCTCCGCTCTTTTCAGCCCTTTAAGATTCATTATCAAAGCTCTGTATTCCACATCGGCCTTTCTTTTCATCTTTTTTGCAACTTCGTCGGTATCTGCCATTTGAGGAACAGCCTTCGGACTGACAAAGGATCCTATTTCGATTATTTTTATCCCCGCATCCGCTATTCTTTCTATCAGCTCAATTTTTTGTTCCGCTGTCAATATTGCCTTCTCTATTTGAAGTCCGTCCCTTGGCCCTACTTCACATATTAGGATCTTATCAGGCCAGTTCAATATTTTCCGCTCCCTTCCGATTTTGAATACTTGAATCTAAATGGTACAGGCATGAACCAATTAAATAAAGTGAAATAGTATTATATTTCC
>JAAYQK010000258.1 GCA_012519325.1 Gracilibacteraceae bacterium
ATTGCCGTAGGCAATTAGTGAAGCCCTGCCGCTGTAAAGCATATAGCTCTTGAAGCCGTCTGCATTAACCCAGGCCCGGGTAGCACCCTTATTGTTGTAGTTCCATGAGTGGGTTTTTCTGAACTTTCCCCCCTCATGCAGTATTTGTGATGCGAAGTTTGCGCAGTCCCCTCCCTGAGAGTTATAGTTCCTGTACTTTTTGTTATACTTGTAACCATACTTCTCCTCGCTTGCAGCACCGCAGTATTTTTCTGCATAGGCCACTGCGTTTTTCCTCCTGTCGCCTATATTGGAAAAATCCCTTGGAGCATGAGTCGTTATATACTGATGTATTGAATCGACGTTAATCTTTCCTAAATTCAAAGAATCTTCAAAGGGATCCTTGTACCACTCTCTTGTTATTATCCATATCTCATCCTTGTATAAAAGGTCAAGTACGTGATAGGTTCCTATCCTGAAGCTGTTTACAACACCAGGCTCATTCTCATATATATATTTATACTCCGTTGAACACATCAGGTTAATTGTATATTTTTCACCTTTCGGCTTTATGCTTCTTACCTTTACCGTCGGTATTATTTCGGTGAATTTCACTCCCTGCTTTTTTTCCCAGTTGTGGATGTACTTAACCTTGGTCAGTTCATGCTGGTGTGCCCACGTTCCGTACTTGGTGCTTGTGTCATAAAAGGATTCAATAAGCTTAAGGTCTCCGCTTATTATCGCATTATTTCTGTTGCAAAATATTTGATGTATAGAATCGGTTATTTCTTCGGTTTCATTTAAGCCTGAAAAAACATTCCGTATACCTGAAGGATGCTCCGAATAAACAAAATACAGTATTGCAAACATCATCAGCCCGATTACTGCTTTCAGCATCTTCCTTTTCATAACATCTCTCATTGTATTACCCCTTGCATCTCCATTTTCACCCCGTTATATATAAATATACTTACCCCTGTTTAGTTTTATTACATGCAAAGGTTTGAAAGCAAAAAAGGTTGCTGTAAAAAAATATTTAACAGTAACTCATATATAGCTGTGTCTATGATAAATCCGCTGCACATTTCGGGCATACGTATCTGCGGATGACAGCTCTCCGGCCAAAACTGTAATTTCAGCCGTTCCCAATGAGGTCCCGGTTCTACTTAAGAATACCGCAACATAGAGCAAAAGAACCAAGTCGACATTGATCATAGCATTTGTAAAGCATGCAAGAATCCAGCATGAAAATGCATCCCAAAACGAAGAAACATTTTTTTATAGTACCATTCTGCTGTCAACATACTCAGCATACTTGAAAGGAAACGGACGGTATTAATCAGAGATGTCTGAGTATCGGAAAAACCAAACTCCGTCTTAATATAGGGCAGATATACAGAAAAAGTAGAAGCTATCAATCCACATGCGCAAGAGTGAAGCAACAAGCACCCTAAATATATAATCCAACTATAGTGTGCCTTGATTTTATTGTGTTTCATTATTAGTTTCCTTTCTTATGCTCAAGAATCCCATATGGTTACAGATAATGAAGAACTTCCACACATCCATAGGGTACTTCGCACCTGCTTCTAATATAATACCGCCTTTTCATTGTTACAGCAATTCGCATTAATGGGCGAACAATATTATTATGAATTGCGAAACCAGTACAACAGTCACCAGTGCTATAGGATAGGTTGCGGCATAAGAGGATGCAACATCGTCGGTTCCGGCTACTTCGATAAGAACACCGAGAGCCGGGGTACTTGTCATTCCGCCGGTAATTGATCCAAGGTTGTTGAGAATACTTAGGTGCAGCACTTTACTCGATAACCAGAATCCCATCACCATCGGAACGATAGCCATGACAGCCCCATAAATAAACAACATTAAGCCATATTCTGTCAGAACTTCGACAAAGCCTTGTCCGGCATTTGTACCGGCACCAATTAGGAACAGCATAAGGCCGTACTCTCGAAAGGTTTCTAAAACATGTTTCTTGACTGTGGTATCTACCGAACCGATATGCCCAAAATGTCCGAGAATCAGTCCGATAATCAGTGGGGCACCGGAATTACCCAGAGAAAACTTAGCGCCACCCGGAAGCGGTACACTCACTTTACCTAGAATAATACCCAATACAATCGCCATGCAGAAAGCAAAGAATCCTGTACTGTCAAATGAATACAAGCCCTTAGGAATCAACCTGCTCTCAGCAGCAGCTGCCGCTTCAAAGGAAGCACGTTCCGCATCCATATCGGCCTTCAAAATCTTCGGAACCAGTTGTACAAAAAGAACTACGCTGATGACACCAAAGGGATAAGCTATACCATAACCTATCGAGGCCAGGTTGCCATATTCACCGGCTGCTTCAACCGCGGCAGCCAATCCCGGTGTACTGGTCAATGCACCGGTTAATATTCCAACTGCAAGGGCAGGTTCAATACCGCTTAGCTTAATAATCAATACACAGCTGGCAGCACTTGAAAGGATGACCAACAGGCCAATCAGTACATAGGATGTGGCGTTTTGTTTAAAGTTACGGAAGAACTTCGGACCTGCAATAAACCCCACTGAGGTAACAAAGCAAACCAGCCCCATTTCGCGAATAATTGAAGGAGCAACGATACCAAAATGACCAAATACCAATGCCACCAGCAGCACGCCGGCTGTACCGATTTCGATACCGCGAATCTTCAATCCCCCTAACATATATCCCAAGAAGCCGATAAGAAAAATTGATAGTAACGTGTTCACAATAATACCTCCATCTATTAATGTAATAATTTGAATGTAGAATAGGGCAGGCTATATCTTTTCAAATGCCATTGCCCCTCTGTTTCAATTTCCTCATCAATTTTCTGGTCTCAGCAACCAGACCGATGCCCATAATTTTGGGACCAACACCCACAGCCGTACCGGCAATGATCCTTGCTAATGGCTTAATATCAAGTTGTTGGGCCTTCTCGCACTCATGAACATCATTGCTGCTGCACCATCATTTCGGCCAGATGCATTTCCGACTGTGGTAACTCCACCTTCAAAAATCTAATCTATGTCAAGTACCGCGAAATAGGCGGCACAAAAAGGCTGATTCTATATCATTGTAATTCTATATCATTGTAATATTATAGCAATATTTATACCAATAAACAAATACCTTGTACAATCTATGTCACAAAATAAAAGTTTCATACTAATTCCGCTTAGTGCTGATTTGCATACCGAAGGGCAAGTATGTGAAATGAGTAGAATTGCATTCAATATTTAAAATAGTAAAATAATTAATAATGGAATATTTACTATACGTGCGTTTTTTGATTCTGGTAAAGGTTGACATGAGACTGGAACTAGTTTGTTGTGAGATGTATAAAAATGAACAATGAGAATAGTTGCAATTAAACAGGACAGCTAATCCATAATGGATTAGCTGTCCTATTAACTACAATAAGTACGATTCGCTATACGGCTCCCTTTCTATTAATTACATCTTTCCCAGAATTTTTTCCAATCCTAATGCTTCAGCCCATGTCGCTTCTACGAATTCTCCATCCTTTTTAACCAAAGGAGCTTTGGGATTATCATTATAAGTCAGATCAACGGTTAATCTGCCTTTCAGGCACAAGGGTCTGCCTTCACCGGCAGCCAGCGCCCTGACAGCTACAACCTTGCCATTCTTTTTTATCAGTTCGAAATCACAACCGCTCTCGCAAGCCGCACACTTTACATTTTCCCTCTGCAGTTCCCATATCCTGCCAATATTCATTGCCCTGCTGTCCATAAGTGCTCCAACCGGACAAACGCTTATACACCTTGCACAGGATACACAATCGGATTCACCCATTGTTTTGTTATTGTCAGCTATTACCGTTGTCTCGAAGCCTCTGTTGCCGAATGCCAGTACCGACCTCTCGGGAACCTTTGCGCACATACTGACACACCTGCCGCAAAGGATGCATTTGTCGTTGTCTCTGTATATATATGGGTTGCTAGTGTCGATTCCCAGTTCTTTACGTTTCCCCTGGTGCTCTTCAAATTTTACACCATATCTGTAAGCGTATTCCTGCAGTTTACACTCTCCCGCTTTGTTGCATGTGAGACAGTCGTTGGGATGGTTTGCAAGTATAAGCTTGAGTATTTCTTTCCTCGCCGTCACTACACTTGGACTTTCAGTTTGGACCTCCATACCTTCCGAAACAGGGAGTACACACGATGCCTGAAGCGTTCTTGCTCCTTTAACCTCAACAACGCAAATCCTGCATGATCCGACTTCATTAACACCTTTCAGATAACAAAGAGCAGGAATGTCTATGCCGAGCTCAGCAGCAGCCTCCATAACGGTTGTACCTTCACGCACCTTCGTAGTGATACCGTTAATTGTAACATTAAGCATTTTCATTTGATTTCCCCCTATATAATAATAATTGATTCACTAATTATTTAATTTTGCATAATGTGTTCACAAGCTTCCATTATTATAATACATGATTGTTAAATTATCGTCAAATAATAAAGCGGCTCACGCCGTTTTTTTACGCTAACCCTATTGCTCCTCCCGCTATTGCAGTTATCAACTGCGGAAAGCTGAACGCCAGCTTTATAGGCGCAGGCAGCCCTTCCACTATTATATTTGCCGCCGTATAAAGCAATATGAATTTCATCAACGCTGCCGCAATTATACCTGCATAGACATTATATTTTCTTAATATCCTGAATAAAACTACATATACGGTATTCC
>JAAYQK010000259.1 GCA_012519325.1 Gracilibacteraceae bacterium
CAGCAGGTAATCTGGACAACAGGATTACGATAAACAGCAATGACGAAATAAGGGAAGTTGCCGATGCCTTTAATGAGATGGCGGATAATCTTAATAAGACGTATACCGATCTTGTTAAAAGGACTGAAGAACTATATTCCAATAATAAGGAGCTTCATAACATAAATATTGAACTGGAGGCCTCATACGGGCAATTAGGAGCTACAGTTACACAGCTTAACGAATCGGATGCACAGCTCAGGAGAAAAAACAGCGAATTGAAGACTCTTAACAGAATAAGTAATACCTTGGCTTCCACCATGGATTTGAATAACATGCTTACTATAGTTGTCGACCAGGTTACTGAAATAACCGAAGCATTGACTTGCACAATCAGACTAATAAACGACAAAAATCCGTACAGGCTGGAACTTAAGGCATTTAAAGGCGTCAATACTGAGATGTACAACAGAAGCACCATTGACATAAGGGAGGATGCAATAGGCAAGGCAGTGGAAAAGGGATCCACTTACATATTGGATTTTGATAATGAGAAATATCCTCACAGTTATTTTGAGAGGCTGAATAAGGAATATAATGCCAAATGTATTGTTTTTACCCCAATAATGGTTAAATCCAAGGTAATTGGCGTCCTGAGCATTGCCCTGAAGCAAATACCCAACGATGAGCTTATTGAGTTTATAGATTCATTGACAAACAGTATTGCCATATCCGCAGATAATGCAAAAGCATATGAGACTCTTAAAAAGTCATACCTTAATACAGTGAAGAGCCTGGTATCGGTAGTTGAAGCAAAGGACGAATACACCGAGAGCCATTCTATAAGAGTTGCCAAGTATGCTTCATTTCTTGCTTCCGAATTAAAGTATCCAAAAAGCTTTGTTGAAGATATATGGGTTGCGGGGGTGCTTCATGATATAGGAAAAATCGGCATCAGTGACTCAATATTGAATAAAACAGGAACTCTTACCAAAGAAGAATATGATATTATCAAGCAGCATCCGGATATAGCCTATAAAATAGCATCCAAAATAGGTCTTGGAGAGAATATTTTAAAAGCAATCAAGCATCACCATGAAAGATGCGATGGCAGAGGCTACCCGGATATGATAAAAGGTGATGAAATACCGATTATGGCTTCAATAATCAGTGTGGCAGATGCCTTTGATGCGATAACCTCCAACCGGCCTTACAGAAAGTCAAGAAGTATGAAGCAGGGTATAGATGAAATAGTATTGCACAGAGGAACACAATTCAACCTAATTGTGGTGGACACCATGGAGAAGGCGTTCCGAACGAAACAGGATATTCTGAAAAAAATATATAACAACGAAGAAATTGAATTTTTCTAATGCTCATAAATGAGCATTTTTTATTAACTTAATTTACTATGGCGTATTATTATGCTAATATTTTATTGTATAGAGAAAGTGTATTTTCAATGATTTATAGAATAAGCCGCAGGTTTATTTTATACTGTTAATAAGCTAGCTGCTTGCCGGCGTATTTTATATATATTGAAAAACACCAGGAGGATAGTAATGTATACAGCTTTGTACAGAAAATGGAGGCCTCAAAGGTTTGAGGACATATGTGGCCAGGAGCATATAACGGTGACATTGAAGAATGAGCTTGAGAGCAGCAAGATATCTCATGCGTATTTGTTCTGCGGCACCAGAGGTACGGGTAAGACCACTACTGCTAAGCTTCTGGCAAAGGCAGTGAACTGCAAGGCTCCTCATGAGTTCAATCCTTGCAATGAATGTGAGAGCTGCATCAGTATAAATGAAGGAAACTCAATAGATGTATATGAAATCGATGCTGCTTCAAACAGAGGAATAGACGATATAAGGAATTTAAGGGAAGCAATAAGATTTACCCCTACCTTAGGCAAATACAAGGTATATATAATAGACGAAGTTCACATGCTAACAAATGAAGCATTCAACGCACTTCTTAAGACACTGGAGGAACCTCCGGAATATGTACTGTTCATTTTGGCAACTACAGAACCACATAAATTGCCGGCTACAGTTCTTTCCCGATGTCAGAGGTTTGACTTTAAAAGGATAAGCAGTGAGAAAATAGTTGAAAGGCTGAAGGTTGTATGTAAAGAAGAAGGGTTGGAAGCTGAAGAAGATGCGATAAGGCTTATTGCAAGGAGTAGCGACGGTGCTATGAGGGATGCATTGAGCATCCTTGATCAATGTGCAGTATACGGCAGTAAAAAAGTAACCCATGCTGCTGTGCTTGAGGTTCTGGGCATTGTGAACAATCAATACTTGTTCAGTATATCTGAAGCAGTACTTGAAGAATCTGCCGGAAAAGCTATAAAAATAGTTGATGAAGTAGCGGCAGGAGGGAAGGATATAAGTCAGCTAATAAGAGATTTACTGATGCATTACAGGAATCTTCTGATGGCTAAAGTTGTATCGAATTGTGAAGATGTAGTAGATATGTCCAGGGAAGGAATTGAACAGCTTAAAAAGCAATCCGGTAATTATGATAAAAACAATATTATAAGATGCATTAACTATTTATCTGAGCTTGAAAGTGAAGCAAAATGGTCAGTCAACCCAAGGATTCTGCTGGAGGTTGCACTGGTGAAAATGTGCAGGGTTGAAGAAGAAAAAAGCTTGGAGGGCATACTCACTAGAATTTCAAAGTTAGAGGAGTTAATTTCTAAAGGCAGCTTCAACTCAAAGACTGTAAAGCAGCCGAAGAAAGTCAATCAGGAAATAAAAAAAGGAAAAGTAGTCAAAGCAATCGATTCAGATATTAAGGAGGCATCTGACATAAATCCTGACAGCGGAGATATAATCCATAAGTGGCCCGGTTTTATTCAGGAAATGAAAGTTCGAGGAAAAATCAGGCTCAGGACATATTTGGCCATGGCAAAGCTGGTTAGTGCGGAATCGGGTATAATAGTATTATCTTTTGAAAAAGAAGGAGCATATTCAAAAGAAGCACTCGAACTGCCTGCAAACAGGGCAGTTGTTGAGGAAGCCGCATCACAATACTTCGGGATACCTATTAAGATTAAATGCATAATTGCAGGTGAAGCCATTGATGATGAGGAACAGGATAACATAGTTAAAGCTGCTATTGAATTTGCAGGCATTGATAAAGTTGAAGTTATTGAAGAAGAGGAGGAATAAAAAGTGGGTAAAGGCGGATTCCCTGGAATGGGAGGAAACATGAATAACATGATGAAGCAGGTTCAGAAAATGCAAAGAGAAATGGCAAAGCTTCAGGAAGAGGTTGAACAGAGAACTGTTGAAGCCAGTTCCGGCGGAGGAGCTGTAAAAGTAGTTGCTAACGGAAAAAAGGAAATAATATCAATAACTATAAAACCCGAAGTAATAGACCCTGATGACGCTGAAATGCTTCAGGATCTTGTTGTTGCGGCCATTAACGAAGCTATGAGACAAGCAGACGAAATGATAAGCAAAGAGATGAGTAAAATAACCGGAGGACTTAATATACCTGGAGGGTTATTTTAATGAGTTTATATGCGGCTCCCATAGCCAAGCTTATAGATGAGCTTTCAAAGCTTCCGGGGGTAGGTAACAAGACGGCCCAGAGACTGGCGTTCCACATACTCAACATGTCCTTCGAAGATGTGGAGAAGCTTTCAGTCTCAATAATAAATGCAAAGAAGAATATCAAATATTGTAAAATATGCTGCAATATCACGGATTCTGATGTCTGCAGCATTTGCTCCAATACAAAAAGAGACGGGAGTGTAATATGTGTAGTGGAGGATCCCAAGGATGTTGTCGCAATGGAGAAGACAAGAGAATTCAAGGGATTGTATCATGTATTAAATGGAGCAATATCGCCCATGGAAGGTATAGGGCCGGAGGAAATCAAAATTAAGGAGCTTCTCAAGAGAGTGGCTGACAATGAAATAAAAGAGATAATACTGGCAACCAATCCCAATATAGAGGGGGAGGCAACAGCTATGTATATTTCAAAGCTGTTGAAGCCTGTTGGAATCAAGGTTACCAGAATAGCTCACGGTGTACCCGTTGGAGGAGATCTTGAGTATGCCGATGAAGTGACATTAATGAAGGCTCTTGAAGGCAGAAGAGAAATATAGGTTTATCAGTAAGCATAGCAAGAAGAGGTAGAAGGGACTCCTAAGGCTATGTTTCTTTTTGCACTTTTAAGCTTTCATCTCTGATATGCTGCAATAAATTCCAGAACCTGATTCTCGGTTACTCGTAGTCGTGGTCCCTGGCAAGCACACTTCATGGCGCCACAGGCATTAGAAAAAAGCATTGCCTGTTGTTTGTCCATTTTCTTCAGAAAATATGCGTAAATCAGTCCGCCACAGAAGCTATCTCCGGCACCGGTGGTATCAATAGCGTCCACCTTGAAAATCGAAGCTTTCCGCATGATTTCGCCATCATACCAAAGACAGCCTTCTTCTCCGGCTGTGCAGACAACACCATGAATCGGGAGATACTTTTCATAAACCTGTTTTATGCAGTATTCCAAATCGTCACAATTGCCCAGCTCCCTGAAAACAGCTCTTCCGGCACTAATCATAGCGGCACTGCTAATACTTTCCTCAAACTGTTCTCTGGTACAGAATGAAGAAATCAGGGCAGAGGGCAGATTCTCTATTTGCATAAAAATAGGGATTCCTTTTTTCTTGCTGTAGCGGACCATTTGGACAGCAACAGAACCCGGAGAACCACCAATATAGCAGACTGCAGCCCCATCCATGCAATCAGACGGCAACTGTTCTCCTTTCAGGTAATGGTTGCTGTTACCCCGGTTTACCAGAATGGAGCGTCTTCCTTCCGGATCTACCAGAACATAAGTGTGCATGGTAATACCATCCTTTTTTATGAAAAGATAGTCATCTTCCACACCATCTTCCAGTAATTCTTTCCGGAACTGCTTTCCAAGCTCATCGTCACCAACCTGGGCTACAAGAGCCGCCTTACCGCCCAGCTGAGCAACTGTAACAAGAGTATTAGCAGCACTACCACCAGAGGTAAGCCATTCTTTCTGAATAGCTGCAAAACTATCTGCTTCAGGTAATGCACTACAGTTAATGATAGTATCCATTGCCGTTGCACCCTGGCCAATCACATATCCTGTTTTCATCAATCGATCCTCCTTTTCTCTGCCGTCCTCAGCATCTCAGCTGACAGAGCTTCCAGATCAAACCCTGTCGGAAGCTGCAAACGAGATAGAAGTTGGTGATCCAGAGATGAGACTCCTTTCCATGCACCCATTACAGCACCGCACATCAATGCAGCTGCATCACTGGCATTTCCAAGACTTACCGCATTATAGATGCTTCCCATGACATCACCTTTCGATGCTGTAAGAATACCGAATACAGCCGGAATGCTTTCTGCAGCCATACAGCAGTTGCCGATCATATCTGAGATTTCACCAATTAGCTGCTGTGGATCTTTGCGTTGCATACCAATTTCAATTGCCATTTCCATGCGTTTTTCTACATCAGGTCCCGGGTAAACAATACATCCCTTTTCTCTTGCCAATTCTTTGGAAGCTTTTGCACCCTTAAGTCCTGCTCGAATGATGTCATACAAACTTACATCTTTTCTCATTGCACAGCTTACCGTTGCTGCAACAGCACAACCTGCCTGCAAAGTATGTATGTCCTGATATTGTTTAAAACAGAGAGCATAGGTATCTTTAATGGCTTGATCAATATCTCCCTTGCTCAACAAACCGATTGGATAGCTTTTTACTGCCAAACCATTGGTGGACAGGCAAAAGTAGCTTCCTTTCCAAAGGGAACGTTTAACCAGACGGTTGGGACTATCTTTTCCATTAATTACATACTGTGTTGTAGGATCAACAAAACGATAATAACAATCCGTACTCTGCTCCCATTCTTTTAGGGCAGCTAAAGCAACCTCCTCTGATGCGACTCCGTGAGAAGCAATAAGGTGTCTGCTCAAGTAGAGCCCATTTTCAAATTCGCCACTCGGTTGCTCCGGAAGCATACCGGATGCAGGAGCATCAGAAGGAACAGGCAGAAAAGCTGTTACACGACCATACTGCTGACGAATCATATCCCAAGCTTTGTTCTGTGTGGCTTTACCTATGGCACTACCTAATGCGGCACCATAATACGCCCCCTTAATTTTATCCAGCATTATCAGGCTCTCCTTTCTTTTCTGTATAAGCGATTTGTTTCCAGAATACCTAGTGCCAAACCATGGAGATCAATACCATTCATCCGATCAATAATCTCTCCGAAATCAGTTGGGAAGGCGGTCTTTCCTTTCAAAGCACCACCGATGCCGCCAGCCATAGTGCTAACGGTATCTGTGTCATAACCCATATTCACACCGGCAATAATAGCAGCCATAGGATCACCATTATGAGCTGCGAGAAGTCCAAAGGCCGATGGCACTGCTTCCGCAATATGCAAACCAGAACCAATACGATCTGCAAGCTCCAATGTCTTTTCCTCAGGAGTCTTCAGGGAAGAGCCGATTTTGATTGCAAGCTCCATGCGGCGCAGTACTGACGCTCCCGGAACGATAACACCGACTTCTCTACCCAATATTTCACCTTTTTCTGCCCCATACAAGCCGGCCTGTAATACATCATACAAGTCTGCATATGGCTTCAGCGCACAACTGACTGCAGCCGCAACCGCACAGGCGCCGGAAATGGATAAATGGTTAGCATGAGTTGGCAGGGTAACAGTTACGGCATCTTCTATTGCCTGATCAATGTTTCCCGGGTTAAACAGACCAATAGGAGAAATTCGCATACCGGAACCATTGGTTGCCCAGAAAGGATAATTTACAAAGTCGGTGGATTCCGGAAATGGTTTTCCCTTAAATTTTGCAACCGCACGACGGGTACTTGGACCGGCAAAACGGGTATAAAACACCTCGTGCTCCGACCAGTCTACAATAGCATTCTCCACTACTTTTTCTGTAATGATTCCCTTGTTTTTGATAATGTGAGAAGCAATAAAATAAGCACAGCTGAAATCATCTGTCAACTGACCCGCTTCACTGCCGGCACCGATTGCGTCAACAGGTGGTTTTTCAAATGTTGTTACAGGGTGCCCAAAGACAGCAATAATGTTTTCCGGGGTGCGGGCTTCTGTGGCAGCACCCATGGCATCTCCTGTGGCAGCACCCAGCAAAGCTCCATATACTTTATCATAGTATTCCATTGGGATCCTCCTTTCGAATATTCTGTTAATGTCATGCTTTAGTGCTGATTTTTTCAGCCAATTTGGCATTGGCAATAAGAGAATTCAGCTGCAGCTGAGAAGAACGACCGTAAGAAAGTTCATCAATCTTCCCGTTGGCTGCCGGGTGATAGAACTCACCTCTTGTTTCGGCATCTTTACCTGCCTGCTTTGCCTTTACAATAATGTCCGGATCTTTCAAACGCAGTTCTTCAGGAATCTCCTGGAGGAGCAGCATCTTTTCCCTAAGCTTCTGTCCGGCATAAATACCGCTGAGCTTTACAGCATTTTCAATGCACATAAATCCGCTGCATACATCACGATAACATCCCAACACCGTAACGCCGTTCTTCTTAAGCCATGCAATAGTACCAGCTATATCAACAACATCTTTTGGAGACGTGGAAATCAAAACAACCGGAATATTTACCAGTGCCGGAAGATCTGCACAGAGTGTCTCTCCTTTGATGTCACTAATGCCACCCATTCCAGCAGTTACAGCCAGAGAAATTCCCAGTTTATGTGCCGCTGCCATGGTACCGGAAGCTGTCAACGCTCCACTGATTTTCATAGCACAGGAAGATTCCAGATGATCACAGTCAATGCGGATTACTTCCGCTGCTCTATTACGGAAAGGCAGAAACTCTTCCATGGTTCCAATTTTAATTTCGCCTTTGTCTACCCAGGTGAGGCAGGCATGTTTCCACGGCCATTTCTGCAGCAGTTCCTCATTGGAAATGGAACGCAGGCCATGGGTTAACAAGGCTGTTTCAATTAAAAAAGACGTTTTTTCCATTTTACTCCTCCTTTTACTATATTTCTGCAGAACCTTTGAAGAATCGCAGGCAGCTGAAGAACATAACAAGAATTACAGCTACATAAGGCAGTGTATGCAGAATCTGTGTCGGCAAACCATAGGATGTAAGAGTCAAAGTCAATGCATCTGCATAAGCAAAAAGGAGACTGACCAATGCAATCTTAATTGGATTTCCTTTGCCCACCAGAATTGCAGCAAAAGAAAGGAATCCTCGGCCGGAAGTCATACTTTCAGAGAACATGCTGAGACCGGACAGCGGCATATAAGAACCTGCCAAACCGGAGAACATACCCATAAACAGCAGAGTAACCCAGCGGTAACGGGAAATGTTAACACCGGCAGTCTGTGCACCTACCGCATTGATGCCAATACCACGCAGTCGCAGACCAAAGTAAGTTTTGTACATTACAATATAACAAACAATTGCAAAGATGTAAGCGAAATAAACGATGCCTAACTGGTCATTAAAGATTTCATTGAGATATGGAATGTTTTCGAGGAACTCAAAGTGAATCGGAGTATAGTTTTTGATCCTCGGATCGAGTATACGACCTCTGATTTTAAAAATTTTAAGAAGCAGCAAGGTCGTCATAGCCCATGCACCAGAGTTTAGGGCAATACTGATAATCATCGGGTTTGCTTTCAGAACAAAAACACAAAGACCGAAAAGTGCTGCCATCAACATACCAACTATCATAGCGCACAAAGCACCTATATATGGTGACCCGGAGAAATATGATCCAGCTGCCGCAAAGAATGCACCAGTCAGCATAAAGCACTCAAACGCAATGTTAAACACACCGGTACTTCTGCTAAAGGCACCACTGACACCAGCCAGAACCATTGGGGTAGCCATACGGAATGCTGCTGCAAAAATCATTGAATCAAAGAGAACACTCAGGACTTCCGCAAGACTCATAATGCTACCTCCTTCTTTTCTCTTCTTTTTCTGAATTTCTCCTGTGCTGCACGGAAGAGCAAATCGTAGTCAATTGATACTAAGATTACAAAGAACATCTGAATCAGGTTTACAGTCAGTCTGTTAAGTGTGGTTACACGTTCCATATGCATGGAACCTGCCTTCAATACGCCCCAGATAAAGGATACAAAAATCAATGCAATCGGGTTATTCTCTGCAACACGGGTAACCATCATTCCTTCCCATCCAAGGTTAGGGCTGAAGTTTGCAGTAAATCGGTGATATGAACCGCTTACCTCAATCCCTCCGCACATTCCGGCAATAAAACCGGAAACAAGGAACATACTGATATAATTGCGAAGAACATTGACACCGCCAACCTTTGCGAAAGACATATTCTGTCCTGCCTGACGTGCAGAATAACCCTGTACAGTGTATTTAAAGAAGAATGCTATTAGAAGAAGGGTTGTAACACCAATAAAGAAACCTGTATTGGCTGTGGTACCTTTTACAATGGTAGACAACTCTGCAGTACGGGAAATCTGTGGAGTGGCAATGGATGCAGAGCCATTAGCCGACATGTTGCCTCCCATAATGAACCATATGGTTATATATTCCGTCATCAGTGTTGCTACAAAGTTCAGCATCAAGGTAGTAATCATTTCATCAACCTTGAAGAACAAACGGAGAAATGCCGGCAGCAAGGTATAAAGTGCACCGGCTAAACCGGCTGCTACAATACAGATCACCACATGAGGAACATGAGGAAGAGAAACATAAGCACCGGCAAGTGCTCCACTGATTGCACCAAAATAGATCTGCCCTTCCAGCCCCAAGTTCATAACACCGGAACGGAAAGCAACGGTCGCAGCTGCACCGGCAATCATACAAGGAATGCTCCAGCGAATGGAGTTACCGATGTTGATTTTGCTGCCAAAGGCACCAACTACGATTGCCTTTACCGCTTCTACCGGGCTTTCTCCCTGTACCAAAACCAATAAACCACCCAAGACCATTGTCAGAATAAAAGAGATCAGGTATTTCACCAATGTAATACGGGAATGCTCACTAAGATTTAGCTTCACATGCTGCACCTCCCAACATCAGCAGACCAATAGCCCGCTCATCATGCAGGTTTTCTGCCGTAACCGGATACAGCTCTCCATTATACATTACGAGACAGCGATCGGACAGCTGCATAATTTCATTCAGATCATGACTCACCAACAGAATAGCTACACCGGAAGCTGCAATTTCAATAATCTTTTTCCAAATAAATTCAATGGCGCCGACATCGATACCGCGAGTGGGATCTTCAATAATCAATAGCCTTTTATCCTGTGAAAATTCGCGGCCAACCAGCAATTTCTGCACATTACCGCCAGACAATGTACGAACTTTGTTGTTGATGTTTTCTGTTTTCACTGCATAATCTATTACAATATCATTTGTGAATCGATTTACCTCTTTGTAGTTAATAATGAATTTGCCCACCATATCCTGCAGAAGGTGATAACCCATGATGGCAGTCTCCCAAATGGCACCTTCTCTGTTCGTGCCGACTTTGTTACGGTCCTGTGCCACATAGCCCATGCCCATTTTACGACGATCAGCAATAGATTTATTGCTCAAAGAAATGCCATCAATAAACAATTCTGCACCTGCTTCCGGACTACAGAGACCAATAATGGCCTGGATCAGTTCTTTCTGACCGGAACCCGCTACACCGCTGATGCCAAGGATTTCTCCCCCACGGATATCAAAGGAAGCATCTTTTACACGAAGAATATCCTTATTATCTTTGACGGATAAATTATTTACAGAAAGCACTGTTTCACCAGGGTTGCAGGGTAATTTCTCTACCTGCAGCATAACCTCACGACCAACCATCAGGCGTGCCAACTCTGCCTCGTTGGTTTCTGCAGCACTTAGATAGCCGGTTACACGGCCTTCCTTCATAACAGTAATATCATCTGAAATTCTCAATACCTCTTTCAGTTTGTGAGTGATAATAATTACTGTTTTTCCCTTGGCAACCAGACTGCGGATCGCTTTGAACAAGCCCTCGATGCCCTGTGGAAAAACAGTAATTATTATCACTCACAAACTGAAAGAGG
>JAAYQK010000260.1 GCA_012519325.1 Gracilibacteraceae bacterium
AACTCTTAAGTTAAATATTTTCTGCCAAGCTTCTGCTTTATGCTCAGCTTCTTAACTTTTTATCTGACCTAACTCAAAAGAATTCTTGGTTTTATTCATCTTACACTGTTTAGTTTTCAAGGATCAAGTGAAAACATTCAAGCAAACGGCTCACACAGCAAAACATCCGCAACGCTGCTCGAAATGGAATACTATTTATCGTGCGTATTTCGAGTAACGGGCCTGTAGGGCCATTTGAATAAGCGGATTCACATATAAATATCTTTAGTATCTCGGCTTGTTTACCGTCAACGCTTAATAATAATATCACAAATACATAGCGTACTCAATTCATTTTAACGCCAAATTTTATTATTTTTTTATTCTATCACTAAATTACTTGTTATTTCTATAAATATCTCTTGTATTCGCTGCGTTTTATTTTATCCAATCATATGCTTTGCAGTAAACACTTTACCTAATTTCTAATTGCGGTTGTGGAGTATTACATTCCGTCAAAAGGATCCGGTAATTGTATCAAGTTTGGCATATCACTCATCGGTACTCTGATATAGCTTTCCGGAACATCGCCTACCATCGTGGTATCAAAAAAGAAAATTTCAGAGCCTCCCCTTTATTGTAATCATATTGTCTGCAACAATTATTTCAGATATAAGAAGTCCGTATACATATCTCTTATCTTCACTATCCAATCCGCAAAGAATATTCTCTATAATATAATGAAGCTTTTTTTTAAATATACTCTCCATTTCATTTTGCCTGTCAGACATGTATTGTTCAATTGCCTTATTCAGGTCAGCTTCTTTTGTCACAAAAATGCAAATTTTATTATATATCTTATTCCATACCTCTTTTTCTATATCCTCCGCTCTGATGAAAGCTGCTTTACAGCCTCCTTGTTTTACGCTCTTGTACTTTTCTGGACAAAAATAATAACGATATGTTTTATCGCCTTTTGTTACAGCTTTGCCGTTCATCAAACCGCCGCATATTCCACACCTCAACAGCGGAGCTAAAATAAAATCCTTCCTGTATCTTTTTTCACTTAAACGCTTTGATTCTTTTAAGACTTCCTGTGCTTTTTCCCAGGTGCACTTGTCAACAATCCGGGGTATATTAATCGGTATCCATTCATTCCGGGGCCTTTCCTTCACTTTTATTTTTTCACCTTTTTTCTTGAATTTATTAAGATAGCAATCTCTTGTATCATACCTTCTAATATATAGTGTACCCATGTATGACGGATTTGAAAGCATTCTTCTTACTGTAACCCTGCTCCACTGCTTCATTCTGGGACTTGGGATTCCCGAATTATTCAGTTTTTTCGCTATTTCTGCCGGACTCTTATGCTCTTCAATCAGCATTGCAAAAATATGCTTCACATTTTCAGCATGGTCTTCATTAATATTTAATGTATCTGTTTTCGGATCAAAGTCATAACCATATATCCCCGGGTTGTGAGTAAGCATAAGCTGCTTTGCTTTAGCCCTTTTGCCCATTTCTGTCCTGAGCTTCAGTTTTGCCCTTTCATACTCATCGACAGCGGCCATTATCGTTAACTGAAAGCGGCCCTCTGCGTTGTCCTGATAGTTATTCTTCAAAAAAATCAGCTGCACACCGTTTTTTCTTATTTCATCCACTATTATTAGCTGATGAGCGGCATTCCTTGATAGCCTGCTTGAATCATAGCATATAAAATATCTTATATCATTTTTTCTTTCTTTAATCATATTAAGGGCAGCCATTAGCTGCGGCCTTTCCAAAAAAGCCCCCGAAATGCCTTCGTCACTGAAAACATATATGTTTTCCGGTCTGCACCCCAGTTCAAGTGCCTTATTCACACCTTCAGTCCTCTGCACCTTCATTGAGTATCCTCTCTCTGCTTGTTCCTCCGTTGACACTCTTAAATACACCAGAGCAATCAATTCCTTCACAACCTTCATAATATTTTTTCAGCAAAAATATTAACACCTTCTCATAAGCTTCAATTCTAATAGCTGCTGAATCCTCTGACATCAGCTTAATCTCAAATTTCTCCGTCCTCACAAAACCACCCGCATCATACGAAACTCTTACACAACTTGTACCCGAATGTTATTAAGGAAGGATTCCCATCCTTCCTTAATTCTTTGGTGTATTAGATACCTTTACTGTTTTTCAGCATCGAGCCTCTTACTATTTTTTTATCTCCAAAACGCTCTCTTATTCTGTCAATCGTTTTTTCAATAGTCTCTTCTTTTTTCGTATTATTCTTACCTTCAACCAAATCAAATATAGAAATCTGCTCCAATTCATCCGTTTCAAGGTTACTTAAGCCCAACCCGAGAAGGCGTATAAGCTTGTTCTTATTTTTGTTCGCCTCAAAAAGCCTCAGGGCATTAGTGTAAATATCTTTTGTCAAATAAGTTGGCGTCACTGTCTTCTGTCTTGTAACGACCGTAAAATCTTCATATTTAATTGTAATCGAAACCGTTTTACCCTTATATCCGGATTTCCTGGCTTCATAGCCTACCTCTTCAGCCAAGCCCATCAAAACATTCTTTATGTATTCAAGGTCATTGGTATCCTGGGGCAAAGTAGTAGACCGGCTGATAGATTTACTGTCATATAAAGGATTGGGTACTACAGGAGAATTGTCTATTCCTCTTGAAAGCCTGTATAATTCCTCTCCGTATTTTCCAAAATTGCTTTTCAGAAATTCCACATTACTGCATGCAATATCACCAATTTTATATATTGCATAGTCCATAAGCTTTTGCTCTGTTTGCTTCCCTATTCCATACATTTCTCTTACAGGCAAAGGCCACAGTTTTTCTTTTATGTCTTTTACATAAAGTTCTGTAATACCCCGGGGTTTTTTTAGTTCGGATCCCATTTTTGCAAGGAATTTATTTTCGGAAATGCCTATTGAGCACCATAAATCCAACTCCCTTGAGATGGTTCCCATGATATTTTCCGCAATCTCCACAGGGCTTCCAAACAGTTTTTCACATCCGGTCAGGTCCATCCATGCCTCATCTATACTGTTTTGCTGTATCACAGGTGTATATCTTGACAGTATATCCATAACCTCCTTGGATTTCTTTTCATACAGTTCACGGTTCGGAGGAACTGTTATAAGCTCGGGGCACAGTTTCTTGGCTTCATGAAGCACCATAGTTGTCCTGACGCCAAATTTTCTGGCTTCATAATTTGCTGCAAATATGATTCCCGAGCGTTTCTTAGGGTCTCCCGCCACAGCCGCAGGCTTTCCTTTAAGCTTAGGGTTCTTCGCCATCTCACAGCTTATAAAAAATGCGTTCATATCAACCAAAAAAATCAACCTGTTCATCCTTTGTTCACCTCCGCAGTGAATACCATACAATAAGCTCTCCTTGCTCAGAATCCCAAGAACCGGATTTAATACCATTATAGCAATCTATATGTTTAGTGCCAAACATTTTGCGTTTAAACTCATAAGCTTATGCTGTTTTCCTTCGGTAACATCGCCTACAATTATTGTTTCAGAAACCGGTATATGTGTTGTTACATCAATTTTGTTGCTTGCAAGAGGAACAACTATTTGTACATCTGTTTTTACCATCAGATATATTTTTAGCCTTGTCTGGTTAATGCCGGCTTCTTCAAAATCCGTAAAAAAATCTACATTCACCGAACCTGCAGGCCGAATGTCAACATCGATTACCGGGCCCGTATTTGCAAATAACTGACTGCCGAATATGCTTGATATTGGGATTTTGAGATCTGTGATTCCGATTTTTTTTATTTCGTTCAAAATCTCCATAGAGGTTTCTGACGCCAGCTTGGTCATTTGTACTGTGTTTGCCTGGATTAGCGATATTCTTCCATTATTGTCGGTTTTGTAGTCTATAAGCTGATTGAATGAATTACTGACAGTTTTGTTTCTAACTGCTTCATATATTGCCTGTGTTGCAATAAGCCTTGCGTTTATTTCCGACATTGCAAGTATTGTCGGCCTGATATTCTTCTCTACAATATAATATGAATATATTGAAAGAATAATAAGCAGTAAAAAACCGAAGAAAAACTTCTTTTTCCCGCCTCTATGGCCGAACTTCCTCCTCATAAGCAAACACCCCCTATTTATTAATATATGAATAAAAGTTATATATATTGCTATAAATTTTGTGAAAAAGATTCTTATTCTCTATATACAAATCGCGGAAAATGTTTGGCGCGAAACATATATCCTGTGACAAAATTGCATGTTTAACGTCAAATAATTATACTGATAATGCTTTCCATAATAGAACACGGATTAAAATAAAGCAAAAATGTCAAGAATCAATTTAACGGTACGCATGCCGGCAGTAGGAGTTACGTTTGGTTTGCTATAAAAAAACTTGTATGATATAATGATTTCATTACAAATTGCATAGCAAATCGCATTTATCCTTGTGGAGGTATTATATGAACGAAAAAGAGACAAACACTCCCAAGAAGAGTAAGAAGAAAAAAAGAATCTTCTCTATTGGCAGATTCTTAAGATTTATTGTACTTCTTCTTCTATTTATAATTCTTGTGAGCGGCAGCATTGCTCTGGGAACAGCATATGCCTGGATAAAAGCTGCCAGACCGCTTAATGTGGATGAATTGTTCGATTTGAATCAAACCACATATATTGTGGATAAGAATGACAAGGTTATTGATACGCTGCATGCCAATGAAAACCGCACCATGGTTACGATAGATGAGATACCGGAGTATCTGCAGAATGCCTTTATAGCTATAGAAGATAAGAGGTTTAGAAATCATAAAGGTATCGACATATATCGTATTTTTGGTGCCTTAAAAGCCGACCTGCAGAACATGGACCTGTCTCAAGGCGCCAGTACCATCACTCAGCAGTTAATCAAGAATGTATATCTCAGTCCGGAAAAAAAGTGGAAAAGAAAAGTAGTTGAAATGTATTATGCCCTTCAATTGGAAAGACGGTTTACCAAGGATCAGATATTGGAAGCATACCTTAATACCGCAGCATTAGGGCATAATGTTTCGGGCGTTAAGGCTGCAGCTTTGTACTATTTCGGGAAGGAACTGGATCAGCTGACCTTGGCAGAGTGTGCAACAATTGCAGGTATAACTCAATACCCTTCCTTGTATTCACCTTATTTAAACTATGAAAAGTCCATGGGCAAAAAAGAAATTGTTCTTAGAGAAATGCTTGCACAGGGTCTTATTTCTCAAGAGGAATATGATGAAGCCATCAATCAGGAAATAAAACTGACAAAGGTGCGAAAGGAAGTTGAGACTACATACTTTGCGGACATGATAATCAGTGATGTTACGGACACATTGATGAAAGAACTGGGGCTCAGCAAAGAAGAAGCTGAAATAAAGCTTTTTAACGGCGGGCTCAAGATAATAGCCACTATAGATACTGAAATTCAGGGAATAGTTGAAGAAATCTTTAAGAATACCAAACTCTTTCCTGAAAGTACTGAAGATGCCAATGGAATCCTTCAGCCTGAAGCAGCCGTAATAATAATTGAGAATGGAACCGGTGAAATAAAAGCAGTTATGGGAGGCAGAAGCGAAAAGGTGAGAAGAGGCCTGAACAGGGCTACCCAATCATTACGTCAGCCGGGCTCTACAATAAAGCCTCTCGCTGTTTATGCTCCTGCTTTGGATAATGGTTATACCACAGGAACTGTCATAGATGACGCCCCTGTTGTTTTTGGAAACTTTAAGCCCCGCAACTACAGCTATAACTTTAAAGGCCTTGTCACTGCAAGAGAAGCTCTGAAGCATTCAACAAATGTGGTTGCAGTTAAAATATTGCAGGACGTTGGAATACAGCGTTCCATGGAATACCTGAAGAAATTTGGAATTACTACTTTAGTCACAAGGGAGGATAACAGCGTTACGAATGACGAAAGCCTTTCACCTCTTGCTCTTGGCGGGGTGACCAATGGAGTAAAGCCTATTGAAATGGCTGCTGCTTTCAGCGTTTTTCCGAATAAAGGAATATATATAAAGCCCATCTCCTTTACAAAAATTCTTGATAAAGACGGAAAGGTGATTTTTGAAAACAAACCATATAAGGATAAGGTTATAAGCGAGCAGGTTTCCTATCTCATGATAGATATGATGAGGGACATTGTAAGAGGCGGTACCGGCGGTAATGCTGCATTGTCCAAAATGCCGGTAGCCGGCAAAACAGGTACTACTACAAAAAATGTCGATGCATGGTTTACAGGCTACAGCCCATATTATACGGCCTCGGTATGGATTGGACATGATGAACCCAAACCCATGAACTTCACCGGAGGCAGTTATCCTGCAAGGCTTTGGAAGGCTATTATGGAAGAGATACATAAAAATCTGGAGGTCAAAAACTTTGAACGGCCTGGCGGATTGGTATCTGTAAATATCTGTACCGTTTCCGGGAAAAGGCCTTCTGAACTGTGTGCCCTTGACCCAAGAGGCTCGAGAATAAGGTCCGAACTCTTTATAAAAGGAACAGAGCCGGGTACGGAAGACATTTGTGATGTTCATGTAATCAGGGATGTTGACGTTGAAACGGGAAAACTTGCAACAGAATTCTGTCCAGCGCCTAATGTGCAGTCAAAAGTGTTTATTCAAAGAACAGAGCCATTTATTCCTGAACCGGATCAGAAGCAGCTACCGGAAGATTTGATATATGAAGCACCTACGGAATCCTGTGATATCCATACCGAACACATTCATGAGGAAGATATTCTGGAAGGTGAAGAAGACTTGGAAGGCGGAGAATATATTTATTTTGATAAGGTGCTGGAAGATGATTAAAATGATACTAAATAACAAGGAGCAGCTAAGATTTATTTAGCTGCTCCTTTCAATTATTTCCTTCAAAGCCTTTGTAATTATTGGTGCACCTTTATCGCAGCAATCCTTTCCGTCCATCTTGCCGGGATCGCCAATACCTACAATTACGGGAACATCAATGGACTCAAGTATATCAACAGTATCTCCGACAATTCTTCCCCTTCCGTCCATATTTCCATATTTGTCTACAGCCTTTTCCACAATATTGCCATTCTTTGTTACCGAGAAGTCAACACTGACTCCTTTTACTCCTTCAGCATTGGATGCTACAGCAATTACTCCCAGTATTTTTATGTCAGGGCTCATTGCTATATCAGCTATTGCTTTTTCTCCATTCCCCGTTCCGGTATGTCCTCTATCATCAACCATAACAACTACCGGGTCATATGGCGTTTGCTTAATCAGTTCGATTATGCTTTGGCCGCTCAACGGTGTCGGATTTCCTGCCGACTTTGATATGCACCTGCCTCCGATTCTTGCTGCAGCCGTCTCAACTGCTTTTTTTGCAATTCTGTCACCGTCGGTAACCAGTATGACCCTTCTTACATTATTTGGTTCATTCATATGCCTGCCCCCTATTTCTTTGATTTAGGATTAAAAAGCAATGCCGCCATATAACCGAAAAAAATTGCTCCTGATATTCCTCCTGCAGTACTCTTCAATCCTCCGGTAAGGGCACCCAGCATCCCGGCTTCTTTTACTTCTTTAATTGCACCTTTTGCCAGGGTATAGCCAAATCCAGTCAGCGGTGTTGTTGCACCCGCACCTCCGAAATCTACTATTTTTTGATATATTCCTATTCCTTGAAGAATTGCGCCTACAGTAACAAAAGTAACAAGTATTCTGGCAGGAGTTAATTTGGTAAAATCCATCAGCAGCTGACCTACAGCACAAATCGCTCCTCCGACCAGAAATGCTTTCAAATAGTCCATCATACCCCAACTCCTATTGTATTTTCTATAGCAACTGCATGAGCTATACTCGGGATTGATTCTCCCTGCCAGGTGGTGGTTGGTGAAAGCAATGCTCCGGTTGCAATTAAGAGCACTTTATTAATGTTTCCCTTCCTCATTTCACTTACAATATAACCATTCAAAACTACGGCTGCACATCCGCATCCACTTCCTCCTGCATGGGTATCCTGCTTTTCACTATCAAAGATCATTGAACCGCAATCATTATATACCTTCGTAATATCAAAACCTTCCTTTTGCATCATGTCCAGTATTATAGCCTTCCCTACGTTTCCCAAGTCTCCTGTTATAATCAGGTCGTAGTAATCAGGTTTCCTGCCTGTCTCATTCAGATGGGCTGTAATTGTATCCACTGCAGCCGGAGCCATTGCTGCTCCCATATTGTTTGCATCCTTTATTCCAAAGTCAAGTACTTTTCCAATGGTAGCATAAGTAATATACGGCCCGCTGCCTGCTCTTGCAATTACTGCGGCTCCTGCTCCGGTTACCGTCCACTGTGCAAAAGGCGGCCTTTGCACCCCCTGCTCCAGCGGGAACCTGTACTGCCTTTCAGCACTGCTGAAATGACTTGATGTAGCACATACCACAGCTTCTGCATATCCTCCGTCAATCATCAGTGAACCCATGCATAATGATTCTGTCATAGTGGAACACGCACCATAAAGGCCTATATAGGGAATCTGCAATTCTCTTGCTGCAAAGCTGGAGGATACTATTTGATTGAGCAAATCCCCCGCAAACATAAAATCAATATTTGTATTGCTCATACCGGAAGCCTTTATAGCATTTTTCACAACTTCCGTGAGCATCTTGCTCTCTGCCTTTTCCCAACTATCCTCTCCAAAATAGTCATCCGTTAATATCTGGCCAAAATATTGTGCTAACGGCCCCTCTCCTTCTTTTGGCCCTACTATTGAAGTATTGGATATCATGGATGGGGGCGTAGAAAGCTTTAGCGTCTGTCTCCCCAGCCTTTTTTCCGTCATCATATCACTTCCAGACTAAAGTATTTCAATTCATTTCCCCAATATATAATAAATCGTGCCAATCAATATTGAAACTGATACACCATAAACTAATACCGGTCCTGCAAGTATGAACATTTTGGCTCCCACTCCGAAAACAAAGCCCTCTCTCTTGAATTCCATGGCAGGAGATACTATTGAATTTGCAAAGCCTGTAATAGGCACTATGCTTCCTGCCCCTGCAAATTTTCCAATACGGTCGTATATTCCTAATCCTGTGAGAAAAGCTCCTAAAAACACCATAGATGCAGCCGTAATTGAAGAAACTGCCTCCTGATTATATCCATAGCTTTTGGCCGTGTTGGATATTAACTGCGCCACATCACATATGAGGCCGCCAACAATAAATGCCGCCACACAGTTTTTTAAGTACGCAGGCTTGGGCATTTTGTTCTTTATGTATTGTTCATACTGCTTTGAACTCATTTTTGTTTTCAATACATACATGCCTCCTATTAATCAAGTACGCTTATACTCAAATACCTTCGCACTATTCTTAATTATTTTTCCTTCTATATCGCTTCTTATTTCCTTCTCGGCCTCATTTTCAAAGTTGAGAATATTTTTCAACTGTTTGAACCTTTTTTTCTTATACATAATGCCCGCCCCTGCTTTCCTCATATACAAGGGTTGCTCTTTCATGCTTTTCTCTAAGCATTCTACCGGTATAATAATCCCAGGAAAAATAACCTATTGACAATATTACGGATAATATTAGCAAAAATCTGAATATCTTCATTGTACAGCACTCCATTAATTATTATGCAATTATTATTGTCTTTTAAGTCAAATTAATACGTAAAAAAAAATGCAAAAAGTCGCTAGTCTTTAGCCACTAGTCGCTAGATTAGGGAAAGGCTTCGAAAGGAATACCCTAAATTCCAGAGACTAGAGATACGTGACTTGCGACTTAAGAATGCAACACATTCTTCACATATTTTTTCTTAGCTTACTGATTATCTTCTTTTCAATCCTTGATACTTGAACCTGTGACATTCCCAGCATCTGAGCCACCTGACACTGAGTCATGTCCTTGAAATAACGAAGCATTATGATTTGTCTTTCCTTTGGTTCCAATGTGGACAAAACCTCTTTCAATGCCAGCCTGTCTATCACATCAGTATCTTCTCCTTCCTTATAGCTGATTCTGTCAATAAGGAGTATTGGTGAACCATCATCCTGATGTATGGTTTCATATAGATACTCAGTACTTTGTATGGATTCCAACGCTATTACCAGATCCTCCTTCGAAATCTCAAGTACAGATGCAATCTCAGATATTGTAGGCTCTCTTCCATAGTCCTTTTCAAGTGCTTCCTTTGCAACATGAGCCCTACTGGCAATTTCTTTGAGATTCCTGCTGACCTTTATTATTCCGTCATCCCTGAGGAACCTCTTAATTTCACCCATTATCATAGGTATTGCATAAGTAGAGAACTTTACATTATAACCCAAATCAAACTTCTTTATAGCCTTTAAGAGACCAATACTTCCTATTTGGATAAGATCGTCATATTCGCAGCCTCTGTTCAAATATCTCCTGACAACACTCCTTACCAACCCAATATTGTTTTCTACCAGGAAGTTTTCTGCCTCTGAATCTCCACTTTGCGCCCGGGATATGTAATCCAGGAACTCATCCTGAGAAAGCTCCACCCGTTCCATAGCCATACCTCATTTAACTGTCGTTATTTTCTTTGTCATACGTATAGTTGTACCTTCTCCGATGTAAGACTCGATATCAACTTTATCCATAAAGGTTTCCATCACCGTGAAACCCATCCCTGATCTTTCAAGCTCCGGCTTTGAAGTATAAAGGGGCTGTCTGGCAAGCTCAATATCTGCAATTCCCACACCAAAGTCCTTTACTTCTATCTCCACCGTATTGCCGATTAGCCTTGAAATAATAATTACATTGCCCATTTCGCATGAGTATCCATGTATAATGGCATTTGTAACCGCTTCAGATACTGCAGTCTTAATTTCCGCCAGTTCCTCTATTGTCGGATCCAGCTGTGCTACAAATGCTGCAACTACAGATCTTGCAAAGCTTTCATTCTGCGATTTGCTGAGAAATTCAAGTTTCATTTCGTTATCTGCCTTCATTGTGTTATCACTCCTTTATACTTGAAATGGCTTGCTTTTTGCTTGGATATATCTTTATTATTTTTTGCAGTCCGCATATCTCACACAATCTCTTTATCTGAGGCTTTACATTTATCATCCCTGCCTTGCCCCCGCCGCCAGAAATAAGCTTATATCGGCCTATCAGCACGCCTATCCCCGAGCTATCCATAAATCCAACCTGTTCCATATCGAAAAGAATTGCCCTTGGGCTCCTTTTAGCAATCTCTTTGTCAATTTTAGCCCTTATTCCTTCACAGGAGTGATGGTCAATATCACCATTGATGCGGACAATCAACATCCTGTCAATATAATCAAAGTCCATGCTCATTTATGTCCCTCCAGTTCAAATTCGTCTTTATTAATATTCCATATATTACAGCGTTTTCCTTCAATGAAAAATGTATAATTTTGTAAATTCGTGAAAATTATATGCTCGATTTTTGTTTTTTACAGACAAATATGACAGAAATGCCGTATTTATTATTAGCCCATGATGCTCCTCTGCTTGTCCCACTGCCCCGTTGATGCAGATTGCCTTGCATTGGAAACAAAAATCAGATGCTACATGATACTAGTAAAATTAGTATTTTGTGCTATACTAATTATTATTAACACAACCTTAATTCAGTACCTCCCATGACCTGGAAAAAATAATTACGAGGTACTGGTGGCAAAGCCAACAGCTTTAGGAGTGAAGAAATGAATGTATTGATTTTTTCTGTTTCAATAGGTAATGGACATGACCAGGTTGCCCATACGCTGAGAAACGAATTTATACGCCAGGACAATGGATCAAAAGTAAAGATTATAAATACCATTAATTATATAAGTCCTTTACTGGATAAGGTCATTCTCGACAGCTATCTGAACATATTGAAGTTTTATCCGAAAGCTTGGGGAAAGATTTATGAGAAGACCAACAAGCTTGATCCGATAATAGATGTGAATGATATAGCAAACAGACTAATGTCCAGCAAGTTTAGAAAAACCGCGATAAACTTTGATCCGGATGTTATTATTTGTACTCACAGCTTCCCTGCCGCAATAATTTCAAGACTTAAACAGAAAAAAAGGATTGTATGCCCCCTTATAACAGTGGTTACAGACTTTAATATACATTCCTCATATATTAACGATAATACCGACTATTACGTAATACCTCACGAAGACCTTATCTATATCATGAAAGGCTTCGGTGTGCCAAAAGAAAAGGTGCTTCCTTTCGGCATTCCGATTAAGAAAGAATTCTGTGGATCCTATAATAGGGAAGAGCTTCTTACAAAGCTTGGACTTGAGAATAAAAAATCAATACTTGTAATGGGCGGGGGCCTTGGACTAGGTGGTATCAACAGTATTGTAAAGTCGATTGACGGCTTTATGGAAAATATACAGATTATTGCAGTGGCAGGAAGAAATAACCGGCTTGAGACAAAACTCAAGGATTTATCAACCAAAAACCGGCTTGAGGTATACGGATTCGTAAACAACATGCATGAGCTTATGGAACTGTCTGATTGCATAATTTCTAAGCCCGGAGGCGTATCAGTATCAGAGATCCTCAGCAGGGAAAAACCTCTGGTGATATTCTCTCCCCTTCCGGGGCAAGAGTATGAAAACGCTGAGTTCATTCTTAACTCAGGTGTTGCAGTTACTACCTCCGATGTCAAAAAGATACCTTTTCTTATAAGCCAGATATTCAGTTCCGAAATCAGAATGAAATGTTTTAAGGAATTAGCAAGATTATTGAAGAAACCATATTCAGCCCGTAATATCGTGCGATATCTTACAGAAAAGTACGGTTCAGGCAGATAGTATAGTATTATAAAATAAATAATATAAATAAACCAGATTGGAGGAGATTTTAATGGATTTATGGATTAGGGAAATGCAGGAAGAAAATGCCGCAATGATATACAAGGTGAAAGAAACCCTGCATACCGAAAAGACAAAGTATCAGGAACTTGCAATATTGGATACCTATGAATTCGGCAGAATGCTTGTTTTGGACGGTATTGTCCAGACAACCATAAGAGACGAGTTTGCGTATCACGAGATGATAACTCATATACCCCTTTTCACTCACAATAATCCGAAAAAGGTTTTAGTAATAGGCGGTGGTGACGGAGGTACCATCAGAGAGATTCTTAAGCACAAATCCGTTGAAAAGGCTGTCTTATGTGAAATTGATGAAAGGGTAGTGGAACTTTCTAAAAAGTATCTTCCCGAGATAAGCTGCGGACTTTCGGATCCCCGGGTTGAAGTCTTTATCGGTGACGGTATAAAATATGTCCGGGAGCATAAAAATGAGTTTGATGTTGCAATTGTTGACTCACCAGATCCCATTGGTGCTGCTGTAGGACTTTTCAGCATCGATTTTTATAGTTCTCTATATGATTGCCTGAAGGCTGACGGGATTTTTACAGCTCAGACGGAATCTCCCTTCTATTCACCACAGATGGTGAAAAAGATTTTTGCTGACATTGAAAATGTATTCCCGATTACGAAGCTTTATATGGCTGCGGTACCTGCGTATCCGGGAGTTCACTGGAGCTTTACCCTGGGTTCCAAGAGATATGATCCGGAAAAAACCGATATTAACAATATTCCGGATTTTGATACAAAATATTATCATAAGGATTTGCATAAAGCCTGCTTTGTGCTTCCGAAATATGTGAAAGAACTGCTTCTGAAAAGGTAACTGATTACATCATAATATTTATTGAAAATTTATTGCATTTTAGTTTTTTTTGACCTATAATTAATTTGGCATTTGAATAACAAAAACTTAAAATCGCTCTGCAGAAGCCTGAACTTATTGCATCGAAGTTCATGGCTTTTTCTTTAACAGGTTATTTGCGAGAATTTTATATAACCGAAAGGAAGTGTAATTAATGTACAAGTTCAACCAGACAAGAACTCCCATGTTTGATGCCTTGCTGGAATATCACAACAATGATACAATCCCTTTTCACGTTCCGGGGCATAAGCGCGGGCAGGGGATGGTCAGTAAATTCAAAGATTTTGTGGGTTCTAACGTCTTATCGATTGATGTAACTGTTTTCCATCAAGTTGACAGTCTGCACAAACCGACAGGCGTAATAAAAGAAGCCCAGGAGCTAGCCGCCGATGCTTACAATGCGGATTACACTTTTTTTTCAATACACGGAACCTCCGGTGCAATACAGGCTATGGTAATGAGCGTAGTAAACCATGGAGAAAAAATAATAATCCCAAGGAATGTTCACAAATCAGTCACAGCAGGTATTATACTCAGCGGCGCCAATCCTGTATATATGCAGCCTGAAATCGACACAAAGGTAGGCCTGGCTCTAAATGTTACCCCTGAGACAGTCAAAAAAACACTGGAGCAGAACAGTGATGCCAAGGCCGTGCTTATAATAAATCCGACTTATTACGGTGTTTCAACCGATATTGTTGAGATTGCCAAAATAGTCCATGAGTACAATATTCCGCTAATAGTCGATGAAGCCCACGGACCTCACCTGCACTTCAGTAGCAAGCTTCCAATATCTGCAATGGATGCGGGAGCAGACATCTGTGCCCAAAGTACACATAAAATATTGGGTTCAATGACACAAAGCTCCCTACTGCATGTAAAAAAAGGAATTGTCGATGTCAACAGGGTCAAGACCATAATGAGCCTCTTGCAGACTACAAGCCCCTCATATGTGCTTCTTGCTTCTCTTGACTGTGCCAGAATGCAGATGGCTACAAAGGGAGAAGAGCTTATTGACGATGCCATAAAACTGGCCAATTATGCAAGAGAAAGAATTAACAAAATAAATGGCTTATACTGTTTTGGAGAAGAGGTCCTTGAGAAAAAAGGCGCCTATGGCTTTGATCCTACAAAAATTACAATCACATCAAAGGATATAGGCCTTTCAGGCCACGAGCTTGAAGATATACTGACGGAAAAATATTTTATACAGCCTGAACTGTCAGACCTTTATAATATTCTTTGTGTGTTTTCCTTTGGGGATACAAAGGAAAAAGTTGACAAGCTCATCACTGCTCTCGAAGAGATAAGTGCCGAACAAAGCAGAAGGCAAATAGTCAAATCTGAAGTACTGGACATCCCGGATATACCGGAGAGTGTCCTGACTCCAAGAGAGGCCTTCAACAGTATGACAATATCCATCCCTCTGGAAGACAGTGTAGGACTTATTAGTGCGGAATTCCTAATGGCATATCCTCCGGGCATACCGATACTATGTCCGGGAGAAATAATTACACAGGAAATTGTTGATTATGTTGGGGCATTAAAGGCTGCAAAGCTTTTTGTTCAGGGCACTGAAGATCCTGAGGTAAATAATATTAAGATAGTCAGCGATCTGCAAATTGTGGACACAAGTATATAATGTTATTCTATAGCGCAGGGAGGAAGATTATGAAAAGGATAATCATAGTATTCACCGGCGGTACCATTGCGATGAGAATTGATGAGAATAGCCATGCAGCAGTGCCAGCAATTACAGGAGAGCAAATACTTCAAATGACACCGGGGCTTGACAGTATAGCAGAAATTGATTTCCTCAATTTCTCCAACATACCGGGCCCCCATATGACCCCGGAAAAAATGTTTGAACTTTCAAAGAACATACAGTATAAACTGGAGGTTGAAGGCTTTGATGGTGCTGTAGTAACCCATGGTACAGATTCCCTTGAAGAAACCGCATACCTTGTGGATCTTACATCAAACTCCGATAAACCCATTGTGTTTTTCGGGTCTATGAAAAGCAGCTCGGAATTGGGCTTTGACGGGCCTGTGAATCTTATATCCGCAATCTATGCCGCAGTTTCAAATGAAGCCTGCGGCAGGGGTGTGCTGGTAGTGATGAACAATGAAATACACTCTGCAGCACAGGTAACCAAAACCAACACACATACTCTCGATACTTTCAAAAGCGCGGATTTCGGGCCTATAGGCTTTATCGACAATGGTAAAGCTTACTTCTATCACGACTATACAAAAAGGCAGTACATTGCTGCAGAAACAATAGACAGCAGCGTGGATCTCATAAAAACTGCCTGCGGTATGGATGACAAGCTGCTTCGTTTCTGTGTGGATTCAGGAGCCCACGGAATCGTAATTGAGGGCATGGGCAGAGGAAACATACCTCCTGCAATGGTTCACGGTGTTGAATATGCATTGTCTAGAGAAATACCTGTTGTGCTTGTATCCCGATGCCTTATGGGTAAGGTTTTGGACAGCTACGGATATCCCGGTGCAGGAAAAGAGCTTACCAAAAGAGGAGTAATCCTTGGAGACAACCTCCCGGGTCAAAAAGCCAGAATCAAGCTGATTGTTGCTTTAGGCTTTACAAAAAACTTGGCAGAAATAAAGGATATATTTGAAAAGAATTATTATTGAAGGAACAAAGGCGGCTTCGCCGAATTTGTCGCTCATGCGCCTTTTCCGAAGGAATTCTGGCGCGGGCAGTTCAATCTTTGTTTTTATGTATAGTAAAGTATAACTTTCCTATACAATAAAAACCTCCCCTTTAAAGCGGGAGGTTTTGTATTACATTTTTATATATTTCATCATGTATATCTTCTATACTTCTCAGGCAGCTGTCATAAGTACATTCAATCCTTTTCCAGCCATATTTCTCAGCAACCCGGCATGCGTTAAGATATGTCTTCATCAGATAATCCCTATCTCTTTCATGAATATCCTTTTGGGAACTGCCTGTAATTTTGTTTTTCCGTTTTGATATCAAATTATTGCTTATTACAGGCGGCACATCTAAAAAAATAACCAAATCCGGAACGGGCAGACCTAACTTTACAAATTCCAGATCCCACAGCCAGTCCAAGTATGAGTTTCGCTGGACTTCATCTTCTATTTTTGACGCCTGATGTACCATATTAGAGGTTGTGTACCTGTCTGAAAGCACTATACCTCCGTCTTCATAGAACCCCTTCCATTCCTTTATATATGAAGCATAGCGATCCACTGCAAAAAAGGTTGATGCTGCATAGGCATTAACATCGTCCGGCCTGCAGCCGAATTCTCCATTCAGGTACATCTTTACCAGCGCTGATGAACTGCTTCTATAGTTGGGATATTCAACCTTCCTGATGTTATACTTTTCTCCTCGCATCCTGCTGAAGAGCTTTTTTGTCTGAGTGGCTTTTCCGCTGGCATCGCTGCCTGCCTCGATAATAATGAGTTTTCCCTTCATATTTCTACTCTCCAGTATAATTCATTTATAACTTCTCTATCATTTTATATATTACTTTTTTTACTTTCTCGTTATTGGCGTTGAAAACCCTGTATACCTCTTCCTCCGTAACGGGTTTTATTTCCTCATTCCCTTCAAGGCCGGCATCATAATCGGTAATTAGCGAAATATTCACATATGGAATACCAAGCTCCTTAGCTAAAATGCATTCAGGATACTGGGTCATGTTAATGACTTCCCAACCCATTTTGCTGAACCATCTGCTTTCAGCCTTTGTTGAAAACCTTGGGCCTTGAATTACAACAACTGTTCCTTTTTTATGCACAGTAACTCCAATATCTTCACATGCTTTTATTGCCAGATTCCTCAGATCCTCGTCATAAGGCATGGCTGAGCTTATATGTTTAGTTTCAGGGCCTTCAAAGTATGTATCCTTTCTGCCCCATGTCCTATCAACAAATTGATCGCAAATTACAAAATCACCGGGCATTATTTTAGCTTGCAGGCTTCCCGAGGCCGTAGGTGCGATTATATGTCTTACTCCCAGCATCTTCATCGCATATACATTTGCCCTGTAAGGTATCATGTGGGGAGGGTATGAATGCTTCTTACCATGCCTTGGCAGAAATGCAACTGTTTTACCACCGACTTTTCCCAGCGAGACCTTCTCACTTGTACTGCCGTATGGAGTTTCTATATCAATCTCCTCAATATCCTCCAGAAAGGAATAAAAGCCTGAACCTCCAAATACACCTATATCAGCTTTATAATTCATACACTGATGCCTCCTATAAAAAATTATATCACTACCCTAATATTACTATAATCAACCAGCATAGACAAGCAGGATAAAAAGCAGAGACATATCGCAGAAGGACACGGGGACGTGTCCTTCTGTCGCATTATTCTTCTATTGTGAATCAGCCCCTTCTTTCACTTTTTCCTTATCGCGTTTTCCCTTGTTTACCAGTTCCGGCTCAACCCTGTCAAATACCAAATCGATAGGTCTGTCCTTCGTAGGCAGTATTGATAGTATTACATAATTTTTTTCATTCACTATTGACAGTTCCTTCGAAATTTCCACATCTGCCACCCTCAAGACATGGCCTACTTTATACTTTGCTGCATCAACCTTAATTACCGGGGGTATCTTCTCAACCTCACCTTCTATCTCCAGTTCTGTTATCTGCTTGTTTATTACCCAGCCTTTTCTTTCAATCCTTTCCCCGTTTACTACCAATATCGGCACCTCTGCATGAATTATTTCGTGTAATGTAACAGGCTGAAAATCCACATGTATCAAATGCTGCTGCAGGTGATCCCTCTGTATCTCCTTAATAACTGCAGGTATCTCTGTTCCGTCTATTCTAAGCTTTACTACTATATTCTCGCCATTTTTGGCGACAATATTATTAAGCTCTCTCTCATCAACCTTGAGCAGCCTTCCTGCAGTTCCTTTCTCATAAAGTATCGCAGGAATACTGTTCTCTTTCTTCAGCTTTCTTGACTGTTTGTTGCCGCAGCCGGTCCTGTTATCAGCATTCAACTCTACCTTCTTCATAAAAAAACCTCCATAAATAATCTTTATCTATGGAGTATTCCCAATTATAAGAAGGGTTAAACATAAGGCATGAACCTGTCCCCCAGGTATTTCTTTATCAGTGACGGGTCGCTTTCCAAATGCAGCTTAACAGGCTCTCTATCGGAATCTTCAAATATTACCTCCACTGTTGCATCACCTTTAAGAAACTGCTCTGCAACCGTCTTTTCATCTACCTCTCTATACTGCACCTTCTTTCGTGCTTTTTCGGACTTTACAAATTCTCTTGCAAAAAAACTTCCTGAAAGCCTTATTATCCTTACATAATTCATATTATGCCTCCTGTATAAAGCATTTTATTATAAATTTCCTTATATAAGCCTAATAATTTCATTTTTAAGACAGGTTTTCAAATTAAGTTCTTTAACACTGCCTCCGAAATCCACCCTTATCCTTGCGTCCTTCTTGTTATTAATCACTTCCTTTATTACTCCCTCATAGTATATTTTGTGGTAAATCCTTTGACCTGCACTGACCTGGCTGCTGTAATCAATACATTTCTGTAATTCTTCAATAAAACGTGACGGCTTTACTGATTTCCCGTACCTGCGCTTGGGAATGGTTATATACAGTTCTCTTTTAGCCCGGGTCACAGCCACATAGAATAGACGTCTTTCTTCTTCCAAATCGGTATTTGAAGCAGAATCATCCTTTATGTATGGAGTAAGACCTTCAACAGTGCCGCAGATAAATACCGTTTCAAATTCAAGTCCCTTTGCCTTATGCATGGTCATCAACTTTACATTATTGTGCCCGGAATTGTCATATTTTTTATGTGCCAGCTTCTCAGCCACTTCCTCCATATGCTGCATATACTGCACTATGCTTCCGAACCCTCCGGAAGAGCTCTCAATTTCTTCGATTACCTCTAACAGCCCTTTTGTGCTTATTCCCTTTGAAGCTGCATATTCCTTGAGATATTCATCATAGCCTGTTACATTTCTGATATACCTTACTGCATTTGCAGGTTCCATCCCGCCGAGTCTTTTCAAGTCATTCTTAAGCTCAAAAATCCCATTTATCTGCAGCCTGTTCAAGCCTCCTTGGTTGATAATATCCAGGAGAAAATCGCCTCCTGATCTTTCCGCCTTTTCAATCATGTCCTTGCTTATATACCTTTTTGGCCTGTTCATTATCCTGATAAAATCCCTCGTGTCCCCCAAGCCGGCTCCGAGCTTGAGATAACTGATAATATCCCTGAAAATCCAATGATTGTATATGAACACCATATCATCAAAAGTAATAAAAGGAATCCCGAAATCCAAAAAAGCATCAATAACCGCTCTGGATTGAAGATTTGTCCTGTATATCACAGCAAAATCCGAAAACTTCCTGCGATTTTTGATCATTTGTACTATTCTGGCAGCTATAGTTCTGGCCTCCTGCTCAAAATCTTCCACTTCGAAAACAACAGGAAGGCTTCCTTTGCCCTTCACCGTTTCAAGAGTTTTGTAATACCTGTTTTTGTTTGCGTTTATGACAGATAGGGCAGCGGCCAATATATTACTTGTAGTTCTGTAATTTGTTTTCAGATATATTTTGCTGCATCCCGGATAAAGCTTTTCAAAATTCAGAAGTATATCAGGTGCTGCACCCCTGAATCCATAGATTGATTGATCATCATCTCCTACAACAAAAATATTATTGAGAGGCTCAGCAATAAGCTTGATTGCTTCAAACTGCAGTGCATTAATATCCTGAAACTCATCCACCAATATGTACTTGAACCTTTCTCTTACCTCTTTCAGTATCTTGGGGGCTTCTGCCAGCATATTCAGGCAGTGTGATAATATATCATCATAGTCGTATTTGCCTGACTGCCGTTTTAAATCATTGTATTCCTCCATAATTCCTTTCAGCTGGCTGTTTTTGTATGAACCCGACTTGAAATCCCCTGCGCCGGACATAGTGCTTATGACATACTCCATATCACCGATAATATTCCTTATATGCTCATCATCCTCTGCAAGGCTTGGTTCCAACCTTCTTACAAGGCTCTTAATTATATTGAACTTGCTGTTCCCATCAATCAGGTCTTCAAGTCTGTATCCCTTGTACTGCCTCAAAAGCTTGTAGAAAATCGAATGGAAGGTACCGAAGCTTACATCCCTGCCTCTCCAAGTCATTGACAGTCTACCGTATCTTTCCTTCATTTCATTGGATGCCGCTCTTGAAAAAGTGACAACAAGTATGTTTTCGGGGCGCACTGCCTTACTCTCAATCAGATTGGCTATCCTTGATGTAATAACAGTGGTTTTCCCCGTACCCGGCCCTGCAAGTACCATACATGGTCCTTCTACGTGCTTTACCGCCTTCAGTTGTTCCCGGTTCAAATTATGCAAACAGCTATTCATCAATATTACCCTTATCCTTTTATAACAATATTTCCATCGCCTGTGCGTATACTATATCATAAATCCTTTAGGATTTATGATATCTGCTCATGTGCGCATTGCAAAGCAAAAAATCGCACGAATTGCAAACTCAACAGGTTAAAGACCTTTTAATCAGAGATATAATATGATTTACGCATATTATATCATAAAACCTGTAAGGGTTTTATGATATCCGCTATAACAATAAAGCCTTCCACCGATAGAATGGTGAAGGCTTTATCAAATTAATAAGTCTGCAGATTGAGTTATGCTATAAGGATTCTGATTCTAATTTTTGTTTTACACGATATGTCTGCAGGAACCAAACCCCTCCAAATATGGCTGCACCAATAATATCTGTAGTTAAACCGGGATCGATTAATAATACACCGGCTGTCAGCAGCAAAATTCTCTCATACCATTTGTCGTTTGTAATTAAATAATTGGTCGTTGCTGTTCCAACACATACCATGCCGACAATAGCCGTTGCCAGTGCAAAAAGTATTGCTAAAACAAATACAAAAGTTGATACACCCTCCGGCCTTACCAGAATCAGAATTGGCGAAAGTACAAAAATATAAGGTATCAGGTAAGCCGCAAATCCTAACTTAAAGGCTTCAACTCCCGTTTTAAAGGGATTGGATTTGGCTATACCTGCTCCCGCAAATGCAGCCAAAGCTACCGGTGGAGTTATATCCGCCACTATACCGAAATAAAAGACAAACAGATGAGCGGCTAATGGATGCACACCCAAGCTAACCAAAGCAGGAGCCGATACTGTAGCCTGGATTATGTAGTTTGCGGTTGTAGGTACACCCATACCGAGAATTAAGGATCCTATCATAGTAAGAACCATAGTAAGGTATAAATTACCTCCCGCTAATTTGACAAGGCCTCCGGACATTTTCATGCCAAGACCTGTGAGAGTAATAATACCCACGATTATTCCTGCTGTTGCACAAGATACTTCAACCGGTAAGGCTGACCTTGCACCTTCTGCCAGCCCGTCAATAATATCCATTAAGGACATTCGAGTTTCCTTTAAAATCATGGATACAGCTATACACAGTATTACTCCTATAAGTGCAGCCAGCATTGGCGTAAATCCTTTCCCCAAAAGGTAGATCATACCAATTAGGGGAAGGGAAAGGAACCACTTTTTCTTTAAGAGCAGTTTCCAGCTGGGCAGTTTCTCCTTTGGTATGCCTTTCAAACCGGACTTCTTAGCTTCAAAGTGTACCGTAATAAATATTCCTGTAAAGTAAAGAATAGCCGGTATTGCTGCCGATAAGGCAATTATACCGTAAGGTATGTTTAAAAACTCTACCATTACAAATGCCGCTGCTCCCATAACAGGCGGCATAATTTGCCCTCCTGTTGAAGCGGCTGCCTCAACGGCACCTGCAAACTCCTTCCTGTAACCGATACTTTTCATAAGTGGAATTGTCACTGAGCCTGAGCCTACAGTATTGGCAACCGAACTGCCGGATACTGTTCCTTCAATAGCACTGGCAATAACTGCAGCCTTGGCAGGCCCTCCCATTTTACTCCCTGTCAAAGCTACTGCTAGATTGGTTACCCATTCTCCTATGCCTGTTTTACCCAGGAAAGCCGCAAACACCATAAATAAGAATATAAATGTTGAAGAAACTTCAATCGGAATTCCCAGAATACCTTCTGTGCTTATCCATTGGAAAACCGCTATTCTTTTTATGGTAAGCCCCTTATGGGCCATAAAAGATGGAAAATACATACCGAAATATGCATATAGCAGGAAAAATGACGCCAGGCATACAATAACCGGCCCCGCTAATCTTCTTGTAGCCTCAAGAATCAACAACACCGCAATAATTCCCACTATCATATCCATATTATTATAAACTCCCGCCCGCCATACCAGTTCTTTATAATATATGACATGGTAAGCGGATACTGCAAAACCAAGGAAAGCAAAAATGTAATCATACCACGGAATTTTATTGCTTGTGTCTTTCTTTCTTGCCGGATAAAGCAAAAATATCAGAACTAAAGCCGCTCCTACATGGGGAGCCCTCTGTATGGTTGACGGGAAAACTCCCATTGCAGCGGTATATAATTGCATTAAAGACCAGATAACAGCAAAAATAAATACAAATTTGGCAACCGGTCCTTCTAATCTTCGAAAGGCAAACTCCCGATCATATTTTGCAAGAATCTCTTCCGATTCCTTTTTATCCAAGGTAACATCATTAACTATGTCATTTACTTGATTATTATTCTCCTGATGCTTGTCTGACATATTTTGACCTCCTCAATAAAGAATTGAAGCAAAGTTTTTCTGTTTAATCCTATATGTACATACCCACCCGGTTTATATACATCCTTTAAATGAATTATTTTCCCATTATAGACTAATATATGGTCGGAAATAACAGAGCCAATAGTTACAGGCACCCTGTCAAATACAATTTCATAGCCCAATACATTATATTTCCCATCCTCAATAATCCAATACTGATTGAATTCCGGATGGGCAGGCAAATTAGGGCCAAATTCATTAAAAGTCATCTTTACGATTGGAATCCTCCCTAAGGCTTCAAGGCAATACGTCTCAATTACCGGCTGTAAAGTAACCGAATGTATCCATTTAATATCAAAATAATCTCCAAGCCTGGCCTTTTGTTGGTATACCAATTCTTCCGTTCCGTTAACCCTTACTTCCAGGAAGTAAGCCGGAGATAATGAAAACACAAATGCTGAAATAATTGAAATTGTTAATAAAAGCTTGATTTTCATTAATTAGGAAGGCCGAGGGATAAACGCCGCTCGGCCTTAACCTCCCTAAAATTAATCTATGGGTTTTATCATATCCGGTACTGCTATACCCTTCTCTACAAAATACTTGTATGCGCCCTTATGCAGCGGAGTTGTAATACCGGCAAGTATTGTATCCGTATTACCTGCGGCCAGTTCATCACTCAACCATTTAGCTGCCGCATGAGCCTGTGCAACCTCAGCAGTTTTTTCATACCAGACCTTTGTCACCTCATACACAATATCTTCCGAAAGATCCGGCTGTACATATAATGCCGCCTGGCAGTTGATAGTCTTAACATCCTGTTCATTTCCATAAGTACCTGCAGGAATTATGTATTGGCTGAAGAAGGGATACTTTGCTTTAACTTTATTATATAATTCATCACCTATTTCAATAACATTAATATCACGGGTTGTCATGATATCCTGAATTGCAGCTGCCGGAACAGCTAATACATTAAATGCCGCATCCAGGTGTCCATCCTTCATCTTGCCGGCTGCATCCCCAAAAGCGTCATATGCGGCTTTAACGTCATCTAACGTCATACCGGCCTCGGTTAATACCGTCTCAGTCATTACGACCGTTCCACTCCCTACCGGTCCTACCGCTACCCTTTTGCCTTTTACATCAGCCAGTTCCTTAATACCGCTCTCCTTTAGCGCTACTCCCTGATATACTTCGGGATATATAACTCCAATAGCCCTGAAATTCTGCTGCTTTTCTTTAAATGCACCCTTGCCGTTCCAAGCATCATCTGCAATGTTATTCATAGCCATTCCCAATTCTACTTCCCCGGCATGAACCCTGTTAATGCTTTCCACAGATGCGCCTCCCGGCTGGCTGGTTACTTGAACAAGCTGGCAGTGGTCATTCCATGTGTTAGCCATTGCTCCTCCAAGAGCAAAATAAGTACCTCCGGTTGAACCTGTTATAATACTGATCTGTTTTTTCTCTACTGTTGCCGGTTTTTCCTCGGTGGCTTCCGGCTTCTGTGAAGTACCGCATCCTGTAAGCAAACTGCTTACAATAAATAGAGCCACCAATAAAAAAACTAACTTCTTCCTCATTCCTAACTCCCTCCCTAAATTTTTGTACGCCACTTTACAGGCCTAAGTCCCGGTACGGCAGCGGCACAGAAAATGAAGACATTCAGAGAAATAATGCAGAAGGTATTTCTATAGAAATATAATCTCAGAAATACCTTCATTGCTACGTGTATAGTATCTGAGAGGTATATAAGCTTTTCCGGCCTTTCAGATACTATATAGTGAGAACTCTGCTTTGGTACAAATTTCCCTGATAACACAACTGTATAAAGCATCATATAACTCTCCCGTATTACCGGGATCTGTCTGGAAACATGTAAAGTAGTGTATTTTTTATTAAATTGGTGATAATAAATTAGTCACCAAAATTAATATCTGCATCTTTGTTAGGGTATTCTATTATCTGACCCTCCCAAGTCCTTATGGTTATAGTATCTCTGCCCTGGGAAATCAGGTATTCGGGCAGCATCGGAGTTTTGCCCCTGCCGCCGGGAGCATTTACGATAAATGTAGGAATCGCGAGGCCTGAGGTATACCCTCTCAAATGCTCCATTATCTGGATTCCAATATCTACACTGGTCCTGAAATGCATTGTCCCCACAACACCTTTTGCATGGAAAATATAGTATGGCCTGACTCTGATTGTAAGAAGCTCTTGGCAAAGCTTTTTCATAATATAGGGATCATCATTTATGCCTCTTAATAAAACTGATTGGTTTCCAAGGGGTATTCCGGCATTTGCAAGCATCTCACAAGCTTTTTTAGTTTCTTCCGTAATCTCCAGCGGGCTGTTGAATTGAACATTTACAAATACAGGGTGATGCTTCTTGAGCATTTCACAAAATTCCGGGGTTACTCTTTGAGGCAGTGTAACAGGCATCCTTGACCCCAGGCGCTTATAATCAAGATGAGGAATTTTATCAAGCTCTCCCAATAACCAGTCGAGTATGTCATCAGATAATGTAAAGGGGTCACCGCCTGTAATCAGCACATCTCTTATTTCAGGTGCATTCCTGATATATTCAATAGCTTCCCCCATCTCTTCTTTAGATCGCGGAACGTCTATTTCTCCGATATTCCTTCTTCTCTGACAATGACGGCAATACATGCCGCATTGATTTGTGACGTTTATAATAAGCCTGTCGGGATATCGGCGGGTAATGCAAGTTGCAGGGTTGGTAAACTCTTCAGCAATTGGATCAGGGCTTCCAATTCCTTCCTGAAGCTCCAGTCCGATAGGAATAGATTGCAGAAATATCGGATCACTATAATGATCTCCCTCCGGCTCAATCAGGGATAGAAAATATGGTGAGATTGCCCATCTGAATCTTTTACCTACTTCGTCTATGTTCTTTTTTTGTTTATCCGTTAACTTTATAAATCTGGCCAAATCTTCTGATTCACTGATTCTGTTTTTGATTTGCCAATGCCAATCGTTCCAGTCCTTTTCATCAGCACCCAAAAGTTTTTTAATGTTTTCCTGTCTTATCTTTATTTTGCCACTAATATTCAAACCTGTAAATATGTTTTTTGAAGCTTCCAAATAAGGTTCGATACGACTCTTTAAGACATCCGCTCTTTCAAGGGATATCTGTCTTGAGCTTTTCTTAGTAATATCCATTTTTTGCCCCCCTGCAAATATATTTTTCTCTACCTTTTGTATATGAAATATAAAGTGATTACATAAATGCTTGTATAAGCATTTATCACCTCCATGCAAAATTGTGCTGATCAGACGCAATTTACAATTTATTTTCCTTTTTTATACTACTTGCAATATTTGTGCCAAGTCAAGCAAGACACCTAAAAGAATTTCCACAGCCCAAAAAATTTCACAATCCGATATAATCTGGTGGAAGCTATAAGCATTTCTTAGTATATGCATTCTTTCCCACAATATACCAATTAACTATATTTATAGTTAATTGGTATAGTTAATTGAAAATAAATTATATGGTTGTTTTAGGATTTTTTTACTTAAACCATTTAAAACCATATAAATTTTTGTTATTATATAAGTATATAACTTTTAAGAAATATCTGAAAGGCAGGTAATATTATGGCAGACCTAAAGCCGTCGGGACTTTCGATTATCACTCGTTCTGAAAAGCACAAGGAATATGTCATTAATCAGCTAACCAATCTATTGGGATCGGAAGTGCCAATCAAGGGTTACTCCATTATTGAAGGAATAAAGGATAAAATC
>JAAYQK010000261.1 GCA_012519325.1 Gracilibacteraceae bacterium
ACAGATAATTGTTGATATAAGCCGTGACTTTTTGAATACAAACGGTGTCAGACAGAGTGCACAGGTACTGGTCAAGGCTCCGGACCCGGAGAGCTACTTCAGTAAGCAGCAGGCTTGGGAAAAGAACAGGAAGGATTTGAAGGGCCAATGGCTTGAGAACCTTAAAGATCTCAATGTATGCAGTCAAAAGGGGCTTGTTGAAAGGTTTGACAGTACCATAGGTGCGGGAACAATACTGATGCCCTTCGGAGGAATATATCAGGAGACCCCTTCGGAAGGACTGGCAATGAAGCTGCCGGTACTTTCCGGAGAAACAAATACGGCAACCGTAATGACTTATGGCTATAATCCCAAGCTGGCAAAATGGAGTCCCTTCCATGGAGCAGTATATGCAGTTGTAGAGTCGGTTGCAAAGGCTGCAGCCCTTGGAGTGGATTACGGCAAAATAAGACTTACACTTCAGGAATATTTTGAAAAGCTGGGGAAGGACCCCGAGAAGTGGGGAAAGCCTACCGGTGCGCTACTTGGAGCCTTCTATGCCCAAATAATGCTGGAAGTACCTGCTATAGGCGGTAAAGACAGTATGTCCGGTACCTTCAAGGATCTTAACGTGCCTCCCACACTGGTTGCTTTTGCAGTTGGCACGGCGGAGGCCGGAAAGGTAATATCACAGGAATTCAAAAAGGCAGGAAGCAGGGTAATACTTTTAAGGGCTGGAAGAGATGAGGAGGAACTGCCGGATTTTACAAGACTTCACAAGATTTTTTCAAAAGTCCATGAATTAAAACAGAAGGACCTGCTGCTTTCATCAGGAACAATAAAAATTGGCGGAATTGCAGCAGCTGTCAGCAAAATGTCCTTCGGCAACAGGCTGGGCTTTACCTTTGAAAAGGGTTATGAGGAAAAAAATCTGTTTACTCCCGAATACGGCTCGATTATTCTGGAACTGGATCATTCCTGCGATTTGGATGGGTTGTTCGGAGACATGGATTATGAAATTGTAGGTCGTACTGAAAACACCGGATGTATAAGCATTAACGGAATACGGATTGAGCTTGAAGCAGCGCTTGAAGCGTGGAAAGCTCCTTTGGAGGGGATATTCCCAACCCGCTCGGAGGATATGTATGACAAGCCGCAGAATATATACTATAATAGTAAAAATATTGTCAGATCCTCTGTTAAATTTGCACAGCCAAGGGTATTCATACCGGTATTTCCCGGGACAAATTGCGAGTACGATACTGCAAGAGCATTTGAAAAAGCCGGCGGCAGGCCTTCATATTTCGTATTCAGAAATATCAGCCCTTCAGATATAGAGGCTTCCATAAAAGAAATGGTAAAATTAATTGGCAGTTCTCAGATAATTGCACTGCCGGGAGGTTCGGGTAAATTCATAGCGACAGTGTTCAGAAACCCCCTGGTCAAGGAGGCAGTAATGAAGTTCCTGCAGGAGAAGGACGGCCTTATGCTGGGAATCTGCAACGGTTTCCAGATGCTCATTAAGCTTGGACTTCTGCCCTACGGCGAAATCAGGGATATGGACGAAAACTCACCCACTCTGACCTTTAATAAAATTGGACGGCATGTATCCTGTATGGTAAGAACAAAGGTGGTATCTTCATTGTCACCGTGGCTCAGCAAGTCCAGGGTAGGAGATATTCACACCGTAGCGATATCCCATGGTGAAGGAAGGTTTGCTGCAAGCAGGGAGATGATGGACCAGCTTATAAAAAACGGCCAGGTTGCTACACAATATGTGGACTTCAATCCAAACGGCTCCGTAGAAGCTGTAGAAGGAATAACGAGCCCTGATGGAAAGATTTTCGGCAAGATGGGCCATTCGGAAAGGACCGGTTCCTATATTTGCAAAAATGTGCCCGGAGATAAGGAACAGCTGATATTCAAGGCAGGAGTGGAGTATTTCAGCTAATTATATAGATAAAGCAAGGAAAGGAGGGATGCTTGTGTCTTCAGACAAACCAAAAGCTGCGGTCATAATGGGCAGTGATTCGGATCTGCCTGTTGTACGGAAGACTATTGAGGTTTTAAAGGCTTTTGAAATTGACTTTGAGGTTAATGTAATATCTGCACACAGGACGCCCGACAGGGCGGCAGATTATGCAAAAAACGCGGAAGAGAAAGGCTTTGAAGTTATTATTGCTGCGGCAGGGAAGGCGGCTCATCTTCCCGGAGTTTTGGCTGCATTCACAACACTTCCGGTTATAGGGGTACCCATAAAATCATCAACCCTGGACGGCTTGGATTCCCTTTTATCAATTGTGCAGATGCCTTCAGGAATACCTGTGGCTACTGTTGCGGTTGACGGTGCAGAGAATGCGGGGCTTCTGGCGGTTCAGATACTATCGGTTAAGTATGGCTATTTAAGGGATAAGCTTAAGGCATACAAGGAAAGCATGAAAGAAGCTGTAATAGAAAAGGATAAGAGTGTAAGGAAAGAGGTTTTCTGATGAAAAGGTTGGATACTCATCAGGTTGAGAAAATAAGTGACAGTGAAGCATTAGTCAAAAAGGAGAAAAGCTATGTACAACGATATTTTGGTAAAAGGGGATAAGCTTAAGGAAGAATGCGGGATAATAGGTATTTACGACAAAGGCAGCATGGAAATAGAAAACCTTACCTATTACGGCCTCATTGCCTTGCAGCACAGGGGACAGGAAAGTGCAGGGATTGCCGTCAACAGGGATGGGGTCATAACCTGCTATAAGGACATGGGACTGGTGTCTGAGGTTTTTGATGACAAGATACTGAGCTTGTTAAAGGGTGATATCAGTATCGGCCATGCAAGGTATTCAACAATAGAAAACAGCTTTGCCCACAATGCGCAGCCTCTTTTGGTCAAGTACAGGAAAGGGAGCATAGCCCTTGCCCATAACGGGAATCTGGTGAATGCGGGAGCATTGCGGGAGAAGCTGGAGGACCGGGGAATGATTTTCACCACCACTATAGACAGCGAGGTTATTGCAGGCCTTATAGCGAGAAGCTGCAGCAACAGCATTGAGGAGGCCATACTGGATACCATGGACATTATCCGGGGCTCATACTCCCTGGTGATAATGACCGGCGACAAGCTTATAGGAGTGAGGGACAAGCACGGCCTGAGGCCGCTGGTTATGGGAAGGGCAGGAAACGGTTATGTGCTGGCTTCCGAAACCTGCGCCCTTGATACCATAGGTGCAAGCTTCATAAGAGATGTCAGGCCGGGAGAAATCATCATAATAGATAAAAACGGCATGAAGAGCATACAGTGCAAGCCAGCTGAGAAGCCTGCATGCTGCATATTCGAATACATTTATTTTGCAAGGCCGGACAGTGTGATGGATGGCATAAGTATATACCAGGCAAGGGAAAAGGCAGGGAGGATACTGGCAGAGGAACAGCCTGTCGATGCGGATGTTGTTATCAGCGTACCCGATTCGGGGACCCCTGCGGCAATTGGCTATTCGCTACAGTCAGGAATTCCCTATGCAATAGGTTTGATAAAGAACAGATATATAGGAAGGACCTTCATACAGCCTTCTCATGTTACAAGAGAAATAGGGGTAGCCTTAAAGCTGAACCCATTAAAGGCGAATATCGAGGGAAAGCGTGTGGTAATGGTTGATGACAGTATAGTAAGAGGCACTACAAGCAGCAAGATTGTACAGGCACTGAAGGCTGCAGGGGCAAAAGAGGTTCACGTTAGAGGAAGCTCCCCTGTAATTGCCCATTCCTGTCATTTCGGAATAGAGACTTCAAACAGGGATGAACTTGTCGGTGCATCAAGCATATTGGAGGAAATAAGAGAAAAAATAGGAGCGGACAGCCTTGGGTATCTCAGCCATGACGGAATTCTCCGTTCGGTAGGAAGTACCGGAGAGGGTTTTTGCACCGCATGCTTCTCAGGAAAGTATCCTATGGATATATCAGAAAATTGCAGTAAGGATATTTTCGGGAAAGAATAAAAATAATGTTGAAACAGAGGTGTGGGACCCTATGGATGAAAAGTTGACATACAAGGCTGCGGGAGTAGATGTGGAGGCAGGTTACCGGGCGGTAAAGCTGATGAAGGAACACACTAAGCGCACAATTATACCCGGAGTGCTTGGGGATCTGGGCAGCTTCGGAGGTTTTTTCGAAATAGACAAGGAAAAATATAAGAATCCTGTTCTGGTTTCTGGAACTGACGGTGTAGGAACCAAGCTTCAGATTGCCTTTATGACAGGGAAGCATGACACCATCGGAATCGATTGTGTGGCAATGTGTGTAAATGATGTAGCCTGCCACGGAGCAAAACCCCTGTTTTTTCTTGATTACATAGGAACAGGCAGGCTTATGCCTGATGTGGCGGCTGATATAGTAAAGGGAATATGCGACGGCTGTGTTGAAGCAGGCTGTGCATTAATCGGAGGGGAAACTGCAGAGATGCCGGGCTTCTATGAAGATGGGGAGTACGATCTGGCAGGTTTTGCAGTAGGCATTGTGGATAAGGAAAACGTAATAAACGGTTCCGGCATAAAAGAGGGGGATGTGCTGATAGGCATTGCTTCCAGCGGTATTCACAGCAACGGGTATTCCCTGGTGAGAAAGCTCTTTTTCGGGATAAACAAATTTGATGTAAACACCAGATTTGATGAATTGGAGGGCACCCTTGGAGAAGAACTGCTGAAGCCTACAAAAATATATGTAAGGACAATACAGTCCCTGATTGCAAAGCACAGTATATACGGCATAGCTCACATTACCGGGGGAGGTTTCATAGAAAATATCCCAAGGACACTGCCTGCAGGGCTAAAGGCCCGGATAAACCTCGGAAGCTGGGATATCCCTCCCGTGTTCAAGCTGATGTAGAAGCTGGGAAGGATTGAAGACAAGGAAATGTTCAATACCTTCAATATGGGTATCGGATTGGTTCTGACAGCCGGGCAGCAGGATTCGGAAGAAATACTCAAAACCCTTGGGGAGCTGGGTGAAAAAGCCTATGTAATAGGCAGCGTTATCAAAGGTGAAGGGGGCGTGGAGTTTTGCGGAAGGTAAGGATAGCTGTCCTTGTATCAGGAGGCGGGACAAACCTGCAGGCTTTGATTGATGCTGTAGACAAAGGCGATATCAGCGGGGAAATAGCGGCAGTGCTGTCTGACCGGGAAAATGCCTATGGGCTGGAAAGGGCACGGAAGCACGGCATCAAAGCAATCTATATTGAAAGGAAACAGCTTGCCGAAAGGCTCATAACGGAACTTCAAAAGCTGAATATAGAACTGGTGGTCCTGGCAGGCTTTCTTTCCATACTTGACAGAGAGCTTGTAAAAGCCTATGAAGGGAGAATAATAAACATACATCCCTCACTGATACCTTCCTTTTGCGGAATGGGCTTTTATGGGGAAAGAGTACATAAAGCCGCTTTGGAATATTGAGTAAAAGTATCTGGGGCTACCGTCCACTTTGTGGATGAAGGCACCGACAGCGGCCCGATAATACTACAGGAGGCTGTGCCGGTTTATTTTGACGATACTGCTGAGACCCTGGCTGCGAGAGTGCTTCAGGTGGAACACAGGCTGCTGCCGGCTGCGGTTGGGCTGTTTTGTGAAGGAAGGCTCCGAATAGAGGGGCGAA
>JAAYQK010000262.1 GCA_012519325.1 Gracilibacteraceae bacterium
ACTTTATCGGAAATTTTCTTTCGTATCTTTTCTCCCATAAAATCAGGGTCGGTAAGCACAATCACACCATGCTTCTCCTGAGCAGTCCGTATCCTATCCAGAATACTCCTGTTCAAACCGAAGCCGTTGGTTATTATTATATCAGCTTCCACTGCCCGCCTTACTGCAGCAGCATCGTTTTTTCCTTCCACCACAATCGTTTCCTTTAGCATAAAACTCCCTCACAATGAAGAATGCGGCTTATGCCGCATTTAAAACTTGTATCTGGGCTTATCAAGCACATATACCTTTACAGTTCTTTTGCCATATTTCGCTACATCTTCCGGGGACTCATAATACAAGTCAATCCTGTTTCCTTTTATAGCGCCGCCTATATCAGCTGCAAGGGCTTCCCCATACCCTTCCACATATAGGTATGTTCCCAGAGGAATTACCTTCGGATCAACAGCAACAATTCCGGGTCTTACTCTTAAACCTGAATAGGTTATGCCGTATTGCGGATGGTCCGGATGCTTACCGCAGCTTTCAAAGGTCGCATCATAAGCTGTTGCGGTCATCTTCAGGGCTCTTACAAATCTGGTAATCTGGCCTCTTGAAGATATAAAAGTGGTTCTGCTTCCTTCTTCAATAATACCATCAGCAGGTTCTTTCAGTACCTTTTCCTCTGCAATTTCCCGCTTTACTTCCTTACCATTCTCAAATATAACCCTTATGGACAGTTCCTTTAATCCGGGACTGCCCTTTTTTACAACCCTTACCAATCCCTTATCAAGGTCTTCACTCTTTCTTACAATATTTGTAAAATCCATTTTCATCTCTTGCTTTACAATTTTTTCTTCGACTCTTGTTACTGCAATTGTCATATCTTCTACAACCGCAGTATCTAAATCAGGAGAAACCTTGTCTTTCCCCTCAAGCTTTATGTGAGCCTCCTCCAGGACGCTTCTCACATCAGGGGCAGTCGTCAGGATGACAATATCCTTATCATCTGAGTTAATTGTGATCTTCCTTGCCCTGGATATTTTTATATTCATTCCATCCTTAAGCTTTTCTGTCAAATCAACGTTTATCTTATCCTGCGGTATCATTTGTATATTATTTTCTTCCAATACATCTGAAACAGTATCCTTAAATGTACTTACAACCTTTATTCCTCCAATATCTTCAATGGTAATATCCTTTTTCATTGTACTGTAAACATAAGATGCAGCGAATATCAAACATATTGCAGAAGCAATAAGCTTGATCGAAAATAAACTCTTGAAATCCTTCAAGTTTATTTTCATTGTCCAACCTCCTTTTTTTGCTCCACCGGAAGATTATCTTAGTTTGCTTCCGACATCATGCTTACTTGCCAATTCTGCCTAAATCGGCAGGCAAGCATACCTATTTTACCTATATTTGCTTCAATTGTCAAATTTACCTTTAAAGTGGAGCGCTTATACATTTTTTGGTAAGTCGGGGAATATTATCATTCATATATATATTTGCCAGAATAAAGCATTTTATTCACTGGAAAAAATCTAACAATAGCGTCTGACCCTGAATCCGGCCCCGATGTCTTTCGCTATGCCTCTGCAGACCTCTATGTCATAAGCGGATATCACATTAACAACAGTAAGCCATACCTCCGGAATAAATTTTATACACTCCCGCGCAAAATCCAATACTGCATCATAGGCTGCCTCTCCAAGTTCCGGCCGGCAAAGCTCCATATAATCCTCCGCATTTTTTGTATTCAGGCTTATGGATATTGAATCTAAAAATTTGCTAAGCTCAGGCACAATATTCCTATTCCATATCAAATTTGCATGTCCGTTGGTATTTACTCTTGTTCTGACACCCTTTTGCTTGATATGCCTGCATATTTCAATTACTTCCCTGTATCGTTCCAGCGGCTCTCCATAACCGCAGAACACCACCTCATCGTAAAGCTCCAGATTCTCCAATTCCGCCATTATTTCCTCAAGAGAGGGCTCCTTCCGAAGCCAAAGGTCAAATCCAAAACCTTCCGGATTATTTCTGATGCAAAAACAACAGTTGTTTGTACACCTGTTGGTAATGTTTATATAAAGGGCATCATTGATTTGGTAAGTAATCATTACATTTCACATCTTTTCGCCTCATTATATGAAAAACGTTACAAATATTTATGCCAGTTATTAATTTAATATTCATATATGATAATTTTACTATATGAGGATAATTTAGGCAACGGGTTTAGCTTGGGGCACATAGTCTGAGGCATGTTGAGTTCCACAAAATGCACAAAAACAAAAGCACCGATGCCTCACTGAATCGTCAGTGGGCTTCAGTGCTTTCTGAGCTGCCCGTAATTATTCTATTCCAAATAATCGCTTTCCATTCAACCTGGTCTGCCGCGCCACTTCCTCAAAGGAGATTTCTTTAATCTCGGCTATCTTTTTTGCAACAAGCCTCACATAACCCGGATAATTTCTTTTACCTCTGTAAGGCACAGGCGTCAAATAAGGACTGTCAGTCTCAATCAGCAACATATCAAGGGGAACATGCTTAACTACCTCAACTGTTTTCCTTGCGTTGTTAAAAGTCACCGGGCCGCTTATGGATATATACAGCCCCAGCTTAATACACTCCAATGCCATTTCAGCACTGCCTGAAAAGCTGTGCAACACCCCTCCTACTTCTTTTATACGGGATTTCTTGAATATATCCATTACATCACCGTGAGCCTCTCTGTCATGTACAATAACAGGGAGCTTAAGCTGCCTTGCAAGGTCAATCTGCTCAACGAACCTCCTTTTCTGAACGTCCCTGGGTGAAAAATCATAGTGATAGTCCAGGCCGATTTCACCTATCGCCTTTACTTTTTTATTCTCTGCAAGAGCAGCAAGCACTCCTGCAGTCTCGTCATCCATGTCTGCGGCATCATGGGGATGAACCCCTACTGATGCATATATGAACTCATATTCCTTTGCTAATGCTATTGCCTTAACTGAGGTTTCAATATTGCTTCCTGCATTAAGGATCAATTCAACTCCATCCTGTTTACATCGTTTTATTACTTCTTCCCTGTCCTTGTCAAACCTGCCATCATCCAAATGGGCATGTGTATCAAAAAGCATCTGCATCTCACTTCCTCTCAGTACGGCCTGCTATCCATATCCACGGCTTCGCAGCCCACCTATAATCTCATATCTCGTGCCCAGTGTCTTGTATCTATCGTACTTTAGAACCTGACGGTATTTCAGAAAGGGGTGAGACAACCACAACTGAATCAGCCGTATCAGCTGCCAGTATCATACCGTTGGATTCCACTCCCCTTAACTTGACAGGCTTAAGATTTGCCACCAGCACTACATTCTTCCCGATCAAGTCTTCCGGTGAATAATACTTGGATATGCCGGATACTACCTGACGCTTTTCGCTTCCCACCTCAAGCTGCAGCTTCAACAGCTTGTCGGAGCCTTCAATCTTCTCGCACTCCAGTACCTTTGCAACCCTCAGATCAATCTTTGCGAAATCATCTATTGTAATATAATTATCTTCCTTCTGTGTTTCCTGAGTAGTATTTTTCTTTTTATCTTTCCCGGACACCGGTTGGACTGCCGCAGCAGTTGAAGGCTCTTCTGCCTTAAGCTCTACTCTTGGAAATATTATTTCCCCTTTATTAACTACCGTTCCGGCTTTTAGTGCTCCGAAGCTCTTTATGCTTTTCCATGCCTTCAGAGACTCATCTGTTACGCCAAGCTGATGGAATATTTTTGCAGGGGTATTAGGCATGTAAGGACTGACCAGTACTGCAATTATTCTTAATACTTCTGCAAGATTGTATAGAACCTCGGCAAGCCGTTCTTTTTTTGACTCATCTCTGGCAAGGACCCAAGGCATTGTTTCATCAATATACTTGTTGGATCTGCCTATCAACTTCCATATTTCAGTTAATGCATTGGAGAAAAGCAGCTTATCCATTAACTCCTCAACCTTTGAAGAGGTTTCTTCAGCCAGTTTGATAAGATCTGCATCCAACGGATCCCCTGTGTTTTTATAAGCAGGTATGATTCCTTCAAAATACTTATCTATCATGGTTATAGTCCTTGACATCAGATTCCCCAAATCATTTGCCAGATCAGAGTTCATCCTGTTCACAAGGGCTTCCTCCGAATATACCCCGTCAGATCCAAAGGGAACTTCCCTGAGCAGGAAGTATCTTATTGCATCCACTCCGTATTTTTCCACAAGTTTCACCGGATCTACAACATTTCCCTTTGACTTTGACATCTTTCCGCCTTCAAGTATCAGCCAGCCATGACCGAATACCTGCTTGGGAATGGGTTCTCCCAAAGCCATTAGCATAATAGGCCAGATAATTGTGTGAAACCGGACTATTTCCTTACCAACAAGGTGCACATCTGCAGGCCAATACCTCTTGTAGTCTGAGTCATCATCGCTTAGGAATCCGAGTGCCGTGGCATAGTTTGACAAGGCATCTATCCATACGTAAATAACATGTTTTTCATCGAAGGCCACCGGTATTCCCCAATCAAAGGATGTTCTTGAAACACAAAGATCGTCCAGTCCGGGTTTCAAGAAGTTATTAAGCATTTCGTTCTGTCTGGTCTGGGGCTGTATAAAATCAGGGTTTTCTTCAATGTACTTTATGAGTCTGTCCTGATATTTGGAAAGCCTGAAAAAATAGCTTTCTTCCTTTGTTAATTCCACTTCCCTTCCGCAATCGGGACATTTCCCGTCAACCAACTGCCTTTCTGTCCAGAAGGATTCGCAGGGAGTACAATACCATCCTTCATATTCGCTCTTATATATATCCCCCTGGTCATAAAGTTTCTTGAAAATCTTCTGTACTGCTTCCTCATGCTGCTTATCGGTAGTTCTAATAAATCTGTCGTTGCTTATCTGCATCAGCTTCCAAAGATCCTTTATTCCTGATACTATTTCATCAACATACTGTTTAGGGGCTACACCCTTTTCTTCTGCTTTTCTCTGGATCTTCTGCCCGTGCTCATCAGTTCCGGTAAGGAACATTACATCATAGCCCAGCATCCTCTTGAACCTGGCTGCAGCATCAGCAGCAACAGTAGTGTAGGTATGTCCGATATGAAGCTTATCGCTGGGATAGTATATCGGTGTAGTGATATAATATGTCTTTTTGTCAGTCATAATAATTCCTCCTTGTACAATATAGTTGTAATCAAATCACAGCTTTTTAGCTGTAATAATCACCAAATCCCAATAGTTTACATAACACTTTTGTTCTAAAGTGTTTTCTAAACACCAAGCACTTCATTTGAC
>JAAYQK010000263.1 GCA_012519325.1 Gracilibacteraceae bacterium
CAAGACAATATACTCCTTTATAAGTAAGTTAACATATTTCAATTATTACCGGCAATACAAAAGCAGCATTATTGCTGCTTCCTGATATTTGTTTTAAAGCTGCTCAATCTCAGGTTCATAATCTTTGAGCCCTTAAGCTTCACTCTGCATGCCGTCATCAGACTGCTGGTTTTTCTGAAAACTCTGCTGTTTTTCATATTTCTCATGTATTCTATAATATACTTTCTGTCGGAAAGCCTTTGAAGTTTCTCCTTAAGGAACTGGGAAATTTCCATTTCGTCATTTTCGGTATACGGGATGTTGTTTATGTATTTATATATGTTAAGAATATTATACCTGTACTTTTTTGAAGTATTTTCTATACCGGTTGCTTTGGTGGCAAGGTTTTGTATTAGCGCAGCCATTGTCTTCTGTTCATAAGGTATCTCAAAGGTGCTGCAGTTGAGGTTCACTGTGGGCATAATCTTCTTGCCGGGCAGCCTTATGAAAAGCAGCTTTTCTTCTATCTGTCCTATATCTATAGTGTCCTTAAGGGTCTTGTTATATATAAGGGATACGTTCTTCTGTGTGTTGATGCCTGCGGATATCATTTTCAGAAGAAGCTTTTTTGTAGACCTTATCTTTGTAGGCATGAAGTCATGTACAATAAAGATTTTGCTGGCTGTTTTATATATGTATGGAGTATTTATTACCGAGGTTTCATCAGCATTTACAATTATATAATCGTACAAATCGCTGAGCTTTCTGAGTATCTCGCAGAAATAAATTACCTCCGGTCCTTTCTTGTCGCACTCATAGTCATATACATACAAATCTACAAGTCCGTCCGTATAAATGTTCACAGACCTGTAAAAGTCCCTGGATATGGAGAAATCCTTTAAATTTCCAGTGTTAAGGAAGCTGTGCTTCGGGAAGTAGTTGATAAGCTTGTTTTTCATGGTAATATCTATAAGAGCCAGCTTCTGGCCGTTTTGTCTGAAGCTTTCACTTAAGGAAGCAATAATTGAGGTCTTACCGGTGTTGCCGGGCCCAACGAAAAATATTATGTTATCTTCCTGCTTTACGGGCTCTTCAGGAATGTCATCAACAAATTCAAGGGTTATGAACTTATGCTTCTCAAGCTTTTCCAAAAATGCAACATGCTTCGGCATGCTGCCGCCGGACATGTCTTCGTCCAATACGCATATAACCCTTATGGGAACATCTTGGGGAATTAAATAACTGAACAGATCGTATATGATTTCCTCTACTGTTTCATCGGAATAATTTATGACAATATCATAATGGCTGCCGGGAGTTACCTTGGATATATCTTCCTTATCCATACAATTGAAGATAGATATGCTTTCTTCGACATTCTCTGAGGTATAGCGGGTAAGGTAAGAATTAGAGGATGAGCCTGTGGAAATAATGCAGCGATGCACTTTTACAGGATTATTATTGCTTACATTCTCCAATTTGTCCCCCCCCCTTGTAAAGTTGCTGCACACCTTGAAATTACCACAAAATGGCCTTTTTTTCAACATTATGTTACAAATTAGGACTAAAGTCCTATATGCTGCTGGGAAGATATGGAGTATCGTATACTATAGAGTAGTTGTATTCATTTTTAATAATATTGAAGGAGGTCTTTTAATGGAGTCTCGAGTTAAAATTTTTGCAGATGGTGGAAATCGATTGACGAAAATTATGGAGGAATCCAGAAAGCCTTTTGATTTTCCTACAATCATATCTGAGCCTGAGAAAGAATTGAACTACGGATTGAACTTCGACTTCGACCTTTCAGACTGGAATAACGATGCTGCAAAACTCGATATTAACAATATGTTTGTTGAAATAATCAAGGATGGCGTATCAATGGGCAAGATGCTGGTTGGGAAGGCTGCAGAAGAGAAAGGCCTGCTGATAAGGGATAGGAACAGGTATCAGGAGAAGGCCGCGGATGATGTAATAATGTTCTGCACAATTGCAGGCATTGCATACAATCTTGCTAAATATAACAAGAATTATCAGAAGATAGACCTAACAGTCAATCAGCCGCTCATAGAATATGCAAGGAATAAGGAAGTCTCTGCAAATAAATATACAGAGAACCTGATGGGAAACATGAAGGTTTTATTCTTTAATATATTCAACCCCTCGCAGGTAATATATTAAGTAATATTCGACATTGAGAAGGTTGTGCTGTGCCCTGAAGGAATAGCAGCATTCTTCCAGTATGCGGTCAACGAAGACGGAAGCCTGAAAGAAGAATTCAAGGAAGACATGAAGACTATTGTCTGGGATATTGGCTCCGGTCAGATTAATGTAGCTGCATTTGACGGTTTCAAGGTAGCAGGGGTCAACACCTTTGAAAAGGGTATGTTCGACTGCTACGAAAAAATCTCCTTAATTATTTACAATAATTACAGGGACAAGCTGGACAGGAAACCATACAGCTTTGAAGTGGACAACATGATTAGATTCAACAACTCGGTGCTTAAGGGCAAAAAAGGAGAAGACATTGATTTCAGCACCATAGTTAAAAACGTTTTTGATGTTTTTGCTTATGAACTCAGCAAGGACATAAGGGAGTTTTCAAAAATAAAGTTTATGGGTGCATGTGACAGCATAATATTTGCAGGCGGCGGAAGCAAGATACTTTTTGATTATCTCAGCAAATATCTCAACAACGACTTTATTTGCGTGAAAAGCAACATAGGAGAGTATGACAATGTGGTAGGAAGCATGTATTACAGGATGTACAGGGATGTAAAGACAAATATCGAAGGGTAGGTGCCGGCTTTTGATTATTAAACTATTGGGACAACCGATTATAGCAATTCACGAGGCAGAAATCGCAGGAACGGTTGATGGAGTGATAATCAAAGGCAATAGGGTCAATTGCATATATCATGGAAATGCTGAGAGCCATTTTATCATTCCAATTGAAAGAGCAATCATCGGCAGCGATGCAGTCATGATTCCGGATGTTACCGTCATGGTTATGGCTTCAAAAAATATATCACCCTTGAGGTCTATGATTGATGTATATAATCTTAAGGGAAAGCATCTGGGATGTGTGCAGGGAATAGAGGCGGACGAAAAATTTGTTGTCAGTTACATATACACAGAGAAATACAAGATTGAATTGTCAAAGATAGTGAGCTATGAAAGAGTGTTAATGGTTGATATGGAAGAAGAGTCAGACTGTACGGATGCGAACCCAGAAGACAAAGAAGCTGAGGCTGCCGAAGCAGCAGTTGAATGTCCGGCTGAAAGTGCGGAAGATGAGATTTCTATGGATATAGGGCCGGAAATCAGTTGGGAGGATGAAGGTTTGAAGCCGGAGGACAAAAGCGAGGAAAGCACGGAATTCAGCCTGGTAAAGCCGGTATGCCATGAGGAAGACAAAAAAGACGTTCCAAATATAGATGCAAAGTATGTATATTTGTGCGGCAAGCAGCTGCTTGAGGAAATAGAGATTGAAGGAACCTTATACAATAAAGGAACCATAATAGATGCAGACTTGATAAAGCGCGCAATCGTTAATAACGCAATCGTAAAAGTAATAGTAAATGCAGAAGATTAGAAAAGGCGAGAAATCGCCTTTTTTTAGTTTTGTATAACAATAAACCCCCGGCTATGCCGGGGGAGCTAAAGAGCTTTAGCTTCAAGTAGAAAAGTAAAACCTCCAATGTTACAATGATGTGGGTTTGCCAACCACATTAATGAAACAAAGGAGGATCCTCTATGGATAAGAATACATTAGCACATGCAACGAGGGAATGCAAATATCATATAGTGTTTGCACCAAAGTATCGTAGACAAATGATATATGGGAAATAAAGCAAGATATTGGGAAGATACTAAGAGAGCTCTGCGAGAGAAAAGGGATACAAATAATAGAGGCAGAATGCTGCAAAGATCACATACACATGCTTATACGAATACCACCCAAATACAGCGTAGCAGAGATAATGGGATATTTAAAGGGGAAGAGTTCATTGATGATATTTGATAGGCATGCGAACTTGAAGCACAAGTATGGGAACAGACACTTTTGGTGTAG
>JAAYQK010000264.1 GCA_012519325.1 Gracilibacteraceae bacterium
TATAAATATACTTTCTGCCGAACCTGCCGTTAGATGTGCAGTCGGGAACAGTACCCTTCCTATAATGCCTATTGCAACAGCTGCCGTTAAGGAAATTATAACCCAGACAGTTGCAATCCTTCTGGCAAATTTAAGATCCTTTGCATTCTTAATAGACATAAACTTCAGCAAAACCTGCGGCATACCGAAATAACCAAACCCCCAGGACAACGTGGAAATTATCGTTAATAATCCATATTTCCCTGCCTCGCTGAATACCGGTTTGCCTGTCTCACTTATTTGCTGAATGCCGTCAACAACTGCAGGCGAAGCAATTCCGAAAAAGTCAAAAAATCCCGGTATTGCCTTTGCGTTCTCAATAACTTCAGAAACCCCTCCGGCATGAGATATGCCCATGATTAATACGGCACATAAAGCAAAAATCATAATAACGCCCTGCATGAAATCTGATGCACTCTCAGCCAGGAATCCCCCTATAAATGTGTAAAACACAACGAATGCAGCTCCAATAACCATCATATGCACATATTTCATACCAAATAGCGTACTAAAAAGCTTCCCTACCGTAACAAAGCAGCTTGCCGCATAGACGCTGAAAAATATCAAAATAAAAAGTGCTGCTATTGTCATTATTACTTTTTTTTCTTCTTTAAACCTGTTGCTTAAAAAATCAGGAATTGTTATTGCATTTCCGGCGACGTGTGAATATGTACGAAGCCTTCTGGCTACAATCAGCCAGTTCAAATACGTACCTATAGTAAGTCCTATTGCAGTCCATACTGCATCACTTAAACCGCACCAGTATGCAACTCCCGGGAGCCCCATCAACAGCCATCCGCTCATATCGGAAGCCTCGGCACCCATTGCAACAATCCACGGCCCCAGAGACCTGCCTCCTATGAGGTAATTATCGCTGCTCTCACTGGCACGCTTTGAATAATAGACCCCAATACCAATAACTACAGAAATATAAAGAATCATGGCAGTTAAAATTTGTACTTTTCCTCCATCCATATTATCTACCTCCTTAAAATAGTACAAATCAAAAAACCTTCATCCCTTGCAAAGGGACGAAGGCTGCTCGCGGTACCACCCAATTTGACAATACACAAACACTCTCTAGAAAAATGTTATGTATTATCCTCTCAAATGTCTGTAACGCAGATCTGCGGCAAGACTTTTCATCTGCAGCTCCAAGGGCGGGTTCAAGAAAAATAATCTCAGAAAACCTTTCAGCCGATGAGTTTTCTTCTCTTTTAGAATCTTCTTCTCTACTAATCCTTCTCATTGCCGTATGATATGACTCCTCTAAATATTACTACTAGATGGATCCAATGTCAAGGGCAATTTTGAATTTCCAAGCAGACATTAATTGCACGTAAATTGCAAAAGTAAATGTCGCCTCTGTTAAGCAACCTGATTATAGACTTCAAGTGGAGTATAATAATCCAGAATCTTCCTTGGATAATTGTTTAACCAATTTTCGATGCGCTTTATTTCCTGTTTACTATATTTACCA
>JAAYQK010000026.1 GCA_012519325.1 Gracilibacteraceae bacterium
ATATCACTATCCGTCAGGGAAGCACAGACCGGTGATACTGTTGAAGCAGGCAGAGTACTGATTGCCCCAGGAGACCGCCATATGAGAGTAAAAAAGAGCGGAAGCTTTTATAAGGTGGAGTGTTATTCAGGAGAAAGGGTAAATGGGCATTGCCCCTCAGTAGATGTACTTTTTGAGTCCGTAGCCAGGGAAGCGAAAAATCAGTCTGTCGGAATTATTCTTACCGGAATGGGTTATGACGGCGCAAAGGGGCTTTTATCCATGCGGAGAGCAGGGGCACAAACCATAGGTCAGGATCAAGGTTCATGCGTAGTATACGGTATGCCGAAAGTCGCTTACGAAATTGGAGCAGTAAAATATCAATTACCTCTGAATATTATCCCGGGTATGGTCGATATCATACTGAAGGAAAGAAGAAGCAAGTAAATGGTTGAACTAATTTTTAGGATAGCAAGTGAAAAGAATCCCAAAATAGAGGCTCATTCAAGACGGGTGAGCCTGTTGTGTCAGCGAACCGATATTGCCATGGGATTAACTGAAGCAGAAATATGCAAGCTTAGAGTCAGCGGCTTGCTTCATGATATTGGCAAAATCGCAATAGACAACAGTATTTTGGATAAACCGGAAAGGCTTAAAGGGAAGGAGTGGAATGAAATTAAGCGTCATTCATATATCGGATACAGAATACCATATCAGAATTAAATAAATCTAGCTATTGCAAAAATAATTTGGTAAAATTAAACTAAAAAAAGCCTATGTTGATTGATTGGAGCTAATATGCAAACTTCTACCGTACTATTAATTGCCACACTTGGAGCAATTTCCGTATTGCTAATGCTGTATGTCTATATCTATACATTTGAAAACAGGCTTTTTCTCGGCTTGTGGTTCATTGGCTGGGCTATTGTTGCTGTTAATTATGGCCTGGGTTGCCAATACGGTTATTTTTTCTTATATTTTGGAGATACCCCAGATTGCTCCATATATTGTTTCACAAATAATCCTGCTTTTAAACGCAATAGGGCTTATTCAGCTTTTTTTAAAAGAACAAAGAAATGAGATTGAACGGCGATCGGATCAGATAGCCTACCTTACCTTCCATAACGAGTTAACCGGATTGTATAATAGAGCTTATTTTGAAAAGAAAATACAAGAGCTGACGAAAAACAACGACTGCCTGCCCGTCTCTTTGCTCATTGGAGATATGAACGGATTGAAATTCATTAATGATGTTTTTGGCCATCAGGAGGGAGACAATTGGCTTAAACGGATAGCTATTATTATTCAGCAATCTTGCCGCCAAAATGATATTATTGCAAGATGGGGCGGCGATGAATTTGCTGTTATCCTCCCAAACACGGACAAAGAAAAGGCTCTCAGTATCGGGCAAAAAATAAGCGCGGCCTGTAATAGCAATCAGGAGGAGGATGTTTTTTTCAGTATATCCCTGGGTGTGGCAACTGAAAATGATAGTGAAACAGATTTGCATAAGGTCTTAACTGAGGCTGAAAGGTTAATGTATGAAAATAGGCTTATGGAAGGTAAGAAAGCAAGGCTTGCTTTTGTTGAAGCATTAGGCAGGCTGCTGCATAAAAAAGGTTATGAATCTAAAGAGCACGTTGAAAGATTGGAAGCTTTAGCTGAAGAATTTGCACTGGTTCTTAACCTTTCAAGGGAAAACCTTAATAATCTTCTGCAGGCTGTAAATTTGCATGACATAGGTAAAATTGGCATATCTGAAGATATAGTTCTGAAAGAGTCCCGGCTTAATGAATCGGAATGGTCTGTTATGAAAAAACATGTTGAAATCGGATATCGCTTAGCCCAGGTTTCCGGAGAATTTGCACATTTAGCCGGTGTAATTCTACATCACCATGAATGGTGGAATGGCCAGGGCTATCCCGAGGGACTTAAAGGGAAAGATATTCCTCTTTTGTCACGAATTATATCCATTTTGCATGCTTTTGATGTCATGACCCGTCAGCAGCCATATAAACCTGCCTTGACTATAAACGAAGCTCTGAATGAACTTTCCCTGCGAGCCGGAACCCAGTTTGATCCCGCTTTAGTTCCGGTTTTTATTGATATGATATCCGATAAAATCTTAAAATAAAGACTGCAATTTACGTCAAAATGTTTAGCGTAAAGCATATTGTATATCAAATGTAGAAAATTAGTGTTAAAATATTAATATATAGAAGTATATTTAAAGATGCGGACAGCATAAGAATGCCGGAGCATACCGATATACAGGGGGTTAACATGAGCAAGTCAATTAGAATAACGATTGTATTTCTTATATTTGCAGCCGCATTGACATTCTGCGGATTTGCAGAAGAAGTCCCGTACAAGGGGGCAAGCCCATGGGCGGTTCCTGAGCTTGACAAGGCGGCGGAATACGGATTAATAACAGACAAGATTAAGGATAATATGAATGAATCAATTACCAGAGAAGAGTTTGCAGAGATAGCGGTAAGATTATATGAAAAAATTACCGGCAGGTCAGCTGCATACTCAGATATGAGTGCCTTTGCAGACACCAGGAATCCGGAGATATTCAAAGCATACAGCTTAAAGATTGTCAACGGTACCAACCTGCAGAGGAAGCTCTTTTCACCCGGCCAATTCACCAATCGAGAGCAGATAGCTGCGATGATGTTCAGAACAATGCAAGCAATCAAGCCTGATGCCGACTTTTCGGCAGGGGAAGCGGGGAAATTCATTGATGAAAAGGATGTATCGGATTGGGCTTTAGAGCCCGTTAAATTCATGATCAAGAACGACTTCTTACGGGGCGACGGCGGGAGAATTAATCCCAAGGGCATCAGCACAAGGGAAATGGCTGTGCTTATTGCAGCCAGAGTATACGAATATCATTATCCGGATAGCGGTAAAGATGCGGAGGACGGCACGGGGACAGACGATAAAACCGGTACCGGATCCTATAATTGGGATCAGATAGTAATAAACGATACGGTAATATTCAGAGACAATTATCACATAAGAAGCAAGGACGGTTTCTATTATATTTTTATTGATGCTGAAAGGTTCAAATATGCCTTTAAGCTGCCATATGCAGGAAGTTACACCTATCCTGAGGTCGAAATTATAGGAGGAAATATTACTGCAAGCTGGAGCAGCGGAGAGGACACCGTACTGAAGGTGGAGCTTAAGGAGGGCAATACCGAAGCTGTGGTAGGCGGTACGAAGGTTGATGCTGGTATGGCTCCGTATAGTGTAGGTCTAAAGATGTACATACCTATTAATCTCTTTATCTCCGCTATGGAAATGGATGTGGAAACAAGCAGCAATGATGATACATTATTTGTGCAATACAAAAACACCTTTCCCGCAGAAATTCTTGCAGGTACCTGGTCGGACACAGAAACTGACCTGTTTGTCAAACTGAAGGATATAGAAGGCGGATCGGTTGTTCTGCCGTCATATGCCACAGCATACAGATTCAATAGTGACGGTACTTATGAATTGATAAAGGTAAGTGCAGGGGGGATCAACGATACAATTATCAAGCAAAGGGGCAGATACAGAATTATGGGGAATACCATAATGTATTATGAAATACTTGAAACTGTATATAAGGGGGCTCCCTTTACCTTGAAGCATGAGGATAAACCGGTGGACAGACCTCATTATGAGTTTATATATAATTATGATACCAAGGAAAAGATAATTGAAATTGGCGGATTTTGGCTGAACAGAATTTAACAAATTCAGGAGAGATAATGCAAGCCTGGTTATTCGTGGATATATTGAAAAGCAGGTAGTGTTGTGATAGAATCAAAACTAATTAAATAATGAAATAGTTCAGGTGCATAGCTGCAGCCAATATGCTGCAGAAGCTTAAAGGGGAAATGGGTGTAAATCCCATGCGGTCCCGCCACTGTGAGGGTGAGTATCCTAAACATGCCACTGAAGTTTCTTCGGGAAGGCTTAGGAATACGACGAACCTGAGCCAGGAGACCTGCCTGAATGTGAAGCTTACCTACGAGAGATAGGGAGGTGCTTAAACAAAATTTTTGTTCCTTCTATATCAGTAGAAGGAACTTTTTGCTTCATCTGTACTTAATTGGAGGGATTTATATATGAAAAAGCATATAATGCTGTTAGTTTCATGCATAATGGTGTTCAATCTTTTTGGATGTGCCGGTTCTCAACAGCATGCTGGGCCGGGAGATACGGGGAAAATCGAAATTGTGGATTTTAAAGGCAGGAGTGTTGTACTTGATAAAAAACCCCGAAAAATTGTTTCCTTGTCCCCGTCAAACACAGAGATACTTTTTGCTCTCGGAGCCGGTGACAAGGTTGTTGGGGTAACCAGCTTCTGTGATTACCCTGAGGAAGCCAAGAAGATCGAAAGGATGGGGGATTATGAAGGGCCGAATATTGAGTTGATAAGAAAAGCACAGCCGGATGTGGTGCTGGCCGGTTATGTACAGGAGGAAACTGTAAAAATGCTTGAAAAAATGGGTATCCCCGTAATTATAAGCGAAGCGGAAAGCTTTGAGGCAATATATCACAGTATAAGCCTTATAGGGGAAATAACCGGGACTGAAACCGAGGCTGAAAAAATTATAAAGGGTATGAAGGATAAGATTGCTGAGATACAAGCAAAGATAAAGGATAAGGAAAAACCCAGGGTGTTCTATGTGGTGTGGAAGGATCCTCTAACCACAGCCGGTTCAAGAACTTTCATAAATGATGTAATTAAAGCAGCCGGAGGCATTAATGTTGCTGAAAAGGTTGAAAGCTGGGCGATTTACAGTGCTGAAGAAATGATTAAGGATAATCCGGATATGCTTATAGCTGCCCTTCACTCTACGGATGAGGGAATGACCAGGGAAGACCTGTCCAGAGACAGGATATTCAGCATGTTGGAGTGTGTAAAGCAGGGGAAAGTATATGTAATGCCTGATGATAATATAATATCCAGGCCGGGGCCGAGAATAGTACTGGCAATAGAAGATATGGCAAGAGTTCTCTATGGTGATTAGATACGGAACAGGGATATAAGGGCAGGACTGCGGGAACTGAGGGGAGGAGTTTGAATGGACTATCAGATAAATGTTGAGAAGCTGAGCTTCAGCTATGACCTGAAGAAGGTTCTTCGGCAGGTGAATATGAGTATCAGTAAAGGAGGCTTCTTTTGCATTGTGGGGCCTAACGGGTCGGGCAAGAGTACCCTTTTGAGAGTCATTTCAGCTGTTCTAAAGCCCCAGGAGGGTGCTGTGTATTTTGAAGGCAAGAACATCAATGGTATGAAAAGCCGTTCCGTTGCCAGGCTGCTTTCCTTTGTACCCCAGAATACCTCCCTTGAATTTGATTTTAAGGTTTCTGATGTTGTGCTTATGGGCAGGTATCCATATGTAAACAAGCTTAAGGGAGAGAGCGGCCAGGATTTTGAAATTGCGGAAAAAGCCATGGAATATACAAATACGACCCACTTAAAGGACAGGAGTTTCATGGAGCTTTCCGGGGGAGAACGCCAGAGGGTTATCCTTGCCCAAGCCTTGGCACAGGATACGGATATACTCATACTTGATGAGCCGGTATCCCATTTGGATCTCCAGCACCAGGTAGAAATACTGAATCTTATAAAAAAAATGTGTGTTGACAGGAAGCTTACGGCAATTACCGTCCTTCATGACCTGAATCTGGCTTCTGCATACAGCGACTACATAGTAATGATGAGGGATGGAGAAATAAAACGGCAGGGAACTCCCTTCGAGACTTTGACTGCTGCAGGCATAAAGGAAATATTTGATACTGATGTATATGTTTCAGTAAGCCCTGTAGGGAACAAGCCCTATATATATGCACTAGCCAGGCCTGAGATAAAAAAAATAGGAATTCGGGTCCATGTCATATGCGGAGGAGGGAGCGGAAGCGAAATCATAGGCAGGCTTCATTCCGAAGGCTTCGACCTCAGCAGCGGAGTGCTCACTATTGGAGATCTTGACTGGAAGGTATCAAAGGAAAATGATGTGCAGATTGCTGAAGAGGTACCTTTTGTTGGCATATCCGGAGAAGCTTATGCCAAAAATAAAGAGCTTGCCGCGATTGCTGATGCCATAGTGCTTACCGGACTGTATCTGGGCAAATCAAACATAAGAAATCTTGAACTTTTGCTTGAAAAAGACCTGGAAGATAAGCCCCTATTCATACTTGAGGATGAGAGCTTTCCGGAGAGGGATTATACGGGAGGTACTGCATTTCAGCTTTATGAGAAAGTGAAAACGGTGAAAAGGACAATGCTTGTGGAAAGCAAAATGCTGAAGGAAGAAATTATAAAGGCGGTAAAAGCTTATGAAAATAGATAATAAAAGAAACTGGTTTATGGGTGTATTTCTGATTGTTTTTCTTATTGTATCGCTGATTTTTGCGGCAGCTACAGGGGCTGTTAAAATCAGCGCATCGGAAATAATTGCAATACTTACTAAGGGTGATGATACAGTCAATGCGTCCATTCTTATGGAAATAAGGCTTCCGAGAGTACTGCTGGCAGCTGTCCTGGGCGCCGGACTTGCTGCTGTCGGTGGAGTAATGCAGGCAATTTTCAAGAATCCCCTGGTGGATTCATATACTTTGGGGATGTCTTCGGGAGCTGCCCTGGGTGCTGTGCTCTCTATTCTGACAGGCATAAATATAAGCATTCTGGGTATTAAGACCACAGGAGTATTTGCATTTGCCGGTGCGGTTCTCACACTATTCTTCGTATACAGCCTTGCATATACAAGAAACAGAATGTCCATCAATTCTCTTCTGCTGTCCGGTGTTGCAGTGAGTTATTTTCTTGCGTCCGTGATATCCTTTCTGATGATGCTTAATCATGATAAAATTGAACATATTGTCTTCTGGACGATGGGAAGCTTATCTATGGCAACCTGGGATGAGTTTTTCATATCTTCGGTGCTGACAATACCCTCATTGGCAGTGCTGATGTATTATACCAGAGAGCTTAACATACTTGTGATGGGAGAAGATGCCGCCCATCATCTCGGCATCAATACTTTCGCATTGAAAACCACACTTCTGATAACCTGTGCAGTTATTGTCGGAAGTGTGGTTTCTACCGGAGGAACAATAGCATTCCTGGGACTGGTTGCTCCTCATATTATCAGATTGATTGTAGGTTCGGACAATAAAAAAGTAATACCGTACTCTGCATTGATGGGTTCAATACTTCTTGTGCTGGCGGATACTGCCGGCAGGGTGCTGATTCAACCGGCAGAAATTCCTGTAGGAGTAATGACCTCAATAATGGGAGGCCCATTTTTTATATTCCTGCTTAAGAAGCAGAAGAACTGAGGGAAATTATCTCTTTCATGCATTTGATGGTATAGTCGATATCTTCCCTGGTAACATCGTTATTGGTAACAAATCGCATAAGTCCGCCTTCGGCGCCATTTATCTTTATTCCTTTCTTGAACAGTTCTTCCACAAGCTTGTCTGAGCTTATCCCTGTCTCTTCCATGTCAAAGAAAACCATATCAATTTGGACATCTTCATAATTAAGCTTTATTCCGGGTATCGACATAAGGCCTTTTGCCAAATGTTTCGCATTTTCATGATCAATATGAAGGCGTTTTGTCATTTTCTCCAGGGCAATAAGGCCTGCAGCAGCAAGTATTCCTGCCTGACGCATCCCGCCTCCCAGTATTTTACGGTTTTTCCTTGCCCTTTCAATGAAATCTTTGCTGCCGGCAAGCATGGACCCTACAGGAGCGCACAAACCCTTGGAAAGGCAGAACATCACAGAGTCCGCATATTGAGCAATCTGTGCCGCATCAACTCCGAGATATGCTGCGGCATTGAAAAGCCTTGCACCGTCAAGGTGAACAGGAATATTATGATTTTTTGCAATATCATATATTTCTTTCATTACAGCAAGAGGTACTACAGTTCCGTTTGATAATGCATTTTCCATGCAGATAAGCCCTGTTACGGGGTAGTGAATATCGTTACCGCGAATTGCTTTTAAAACGTCCTGGGGATTCATGACCCCTTTTTCTCCTCTTACTGTCCTAACCATTGCATTGGACAATATAGCTACAGCTCCAACCTCATGCTGTATTATGTGGCAGTTTTCTTCCGCTATAATCTCATTTCCTCTTTTTGTATGAGTCATAACTGCCAGCTGATTTCCCATAGTGCCGCTGGGAACAAATAGGGAAGCCTCCTTGCCTGCATATTCTGCGGCTTTTTTTTCCAAAAGGCATATAGTAGGATCATCACCGTATACATCATCACCAACTACTGCCTTTGCCATTGCCTCTCGCATTTCATCCGTAGGCTGGGTAACCGTGTCACTTCTCAAATCTATGTATCTCAATGCTAAAACCTCCATTAGATTTATATGAATCAATTATATAGCATTTGCATTAATCTGCACAATAGGATAATAATGGATTAAGTCCGTATAATTGTGTAAAAGGATAGTGAGCCACAGACTC
>JAAYQK010000265.1 GCA_012519325.1 Gracilibacteraceae bacterium
AAGCAGCTTGTATTCCTTTGCGCCAAGTTCAATCAGCTCTCCGTCCTTAAAGGCGCAGCATTTTTCTTTATCTATGGACAAATTTCCGTATGTAATGCTTGCGGGAGATTTTTCCTTCGGTGAAAGATACTCATTATTCCGTCTCAGTTGTGCACCTACGCGAGCCACTAATTCGGCAGTGGAAAAGGGTTTGGCAATATAGTCATCCGCACCCAGTCCAAGCCCCAACACCTTGTCCATATCGTCCGCCCTTGCGGTCAGAAAGATGACAGGGATAGTGCTGTGTTCCCGAATTTTGCGGAGAAGGTTAAATCCGTCCACCACCGGCATCATCACATCAAGGATTGCCAGGTGGACATTTTGTGCCGCAAGGATATCCCATGCTTCCTTGCCGTCTTTCGCCGTCAATACGGTATATCCGTTTTCTTCAAGACTGATTTTTACTAAGTTTCGGATGTCATTCTCGTCGTCTGCGATTAAAATATTCATATGGTTTTTAGCACCTCCCGCCAGTAATGCTCCATTATTTATCGTGTCAACAGAACCGCACCCTCCGCCAGGCAGCGCACAAAAATTGGCTATGCTCTAACTAAATCTGTCAATGTATAATGATTGCTGCCATCTATATAATAATAGCGGATACTTCCGCTATTGCGCAATGTTTTTTGATATGTTCATAACAGTGCATCGGTAGGGTTTTATATTCTACGCACTCAGCGTGGAACGAATTGATGAAGCTGCAGAACATAAAATCACAAATAGTTGTACTATTTGTGATTCATTAAAAAACTATTCTACTATCTTCTCCTTCATCTTTTCAATAAGCTCTAATACTCCGGCTTCCACCTTATTAAAATCTTCTTCTTTTGGCGCTCCTCCAAATTCCACGGATTCAATGAAATCCCAATTCATCTTGTTTCTTTCGATTATTTCACTCAGCTCCTTCTCTGCGCCGCCAGACCATCCATATGACCCAAATCTAAATGCCGCCTTACCTGTAATCCTCTTCCTGCCAAGCTCATTTATAGCTGCTGCAACCGGCGGGAAAAGCTTATACTCATAGGTAGGTGCCGCAATAATTATCCCTGCAGATTTAAAAACAGTCGCGACCATTTCACTATCACTTTCTAACGGCATTTCCAGCTTATTGTATTTGACGCCTTCTCTTTGAAGTATGCTTTCAGCGTAATCAACCGCTTTTGCAGTCATTCCATACATGGAGCCCCACAATATAGTGACTTCATTCTTACCTGCCCCTTCTGCATATAGAGAAAACCTGGAATAATCATCCATGATTTTCTGAGGATTTTTTCTATAAACCGGGCCATGACCAGGTGCTATAATATTTATTTCCAGTTCTTTTGCTTTTTCAATAGCCTTTCTCAAACTAGGTGTAAAAGTTATCATTACATTGGAATAATACCTTATCCCTTCAGATTCAAAGAAGTCTACCTCCTCAGGCGTCAGTTCATCGTCAAAACAATGGTCTCCCATCCTGCCAAATGCTCCGAACATATCACATGAGAAGAGAGTTTTTGTATCTCTCTCATAGGTGTACATGGTATCTGGCCAGTGAACGTTTGGTACTGGATGGAAACTCAAAACCTTACCCTTTCCGAGGTCTAGAGTATCTCCTTCCTTCACAATCCTTATATTGTCTTCACCATAAAAGGAAGCTACCATCTTTGCAGCTTTATCAGTACATCTTACTGTGAAATCATCCTTAATTTTTCGGAAGTTTGAAATCCA
>JAAYQK010000266.1 GCA_012519325.1 Gracilibacteraceae bacterium
AAACCCGGTATAATTGTATGATAAGGCTTTTTCCCTGGTTCGAGACAATTCGCATGGTCAGACTCCAGCATAAAATTACAGCCTCTGTTATGAAGGCTAATTCCTGTATTTGGAATGACTATACCGGAACCAAAGCCCATATAATTACTTTGAATATATGACACCATATTACCTTCAGCATCAGCGGCTGCAAGATAAACAGTACCACCTCCCGGCGGTTTGCCGGGCATAGGGGAAATAGCTTCTGTGGAGATAAGCTTTCTTCTGACAGCTGCATATTCATCGGAAAGCAGCTCGGAAACATTTACATTCATACTTTTCGGATCAGCTATATACTTTTTCCCGTCTGCATAGGCGAGCTTCATTGCTTCCAGTTGTTTGTGGAAGGTTTCAACGGAATCCCTCTCAGAGAATTCAAATCCCTTTAATATATTCAATGTCATCAGGGCAACTATTCCATGACCATTTGGAGGTATTTCCCATACATCATATCCACGGTAGTTTATATGAACAGGATCCGTCCATTCAGGCTGATAGTTCTCCAGATCTTCTTTTCTTAAATAACCTCCATGTAATTTTGAAAAAGCATCGATTTTTTCTGCCAGCTCTCCCCGGTAGAAAGCTTCAGCATTTGTTTCAGCAATTTTCTGCAGGGTTGAGGCGTGGTCAGGAGACCTCCATATTTCTCCGGCAATGGGAGCTCTGCAATTTGGGGCAAAAGTCTCAAACCAGAAGCGAAAGGTATCATCCTTCAGTACATTGCTATACTTGTCATAGGCATCTGCCCAAGCTTTTGCAACATTCGGTGCAATTGGATGCCCTTCCTCGGCATATACTATCGCAGGAGTAAGGACTTTAGTCAATGGGAGCTTGCCGAATCGCCCGGACAGAGTTGCCCAGGCAGAAGGTACCCCGGGAACGGTGACGGGTATCCAGCCGTGTCTTGGGATTTCCTTGTGACCTGATTTTGTTATAATATCAGCTGTAATTGACATAGGGGCAGGACCACTGGCATTCAGACCGTACAGCTTATTCCCCGACCAAACTATTGCAAAGGCATCTCCCCCGATTCCATTGGAAACTGGCTCGACTACCGTAAGACATGCAGCAGCAGCAATAGCTGCATCAATAGCATTGCCGCCTTTCTTCAGCATATCCAGCCCTGCTTGTGCAGCCAAGGGATGAGAGGTGGCAACCATACCCTTCTTAGCATATATCATGTTCCTCCTGGAAGAGTAGCTGTACTTTAAAGCATCAAATTTCATTATCTATCCTCCTCTGCGTATTTATTATATTGTTATAATAATTATAATACCATATACGAAGTCAATACTACTTTTACAACTGCCTTCAATAAATCCTCATCCCTTGAGGAAGGGCCTATCATTATTTCAAATTCGCCGGGTTCAACAACTTTTCGGCAGCTGCGGTCTATAAGGGCCAGAGAAGCGACAGGTATTGTGATTTCAACCCTCTTTTTCTCACCGGGCTTCAGCGTTACATGGGCAAAACCTTTTAATTCTTT
>JAAYQK010000267.1 GCA_012519325.1 Gracilibacteraceae bacterium
AAGTCAGCCCCCTTACGCAGAACCTAATGACCATATGGTCATTATATTACATATTTATCCAATAGTCAATGACCGCTTGGTCATTTTTCCCGCAAAAAACACCTTCTGATATTTTATTACCAGAAGGTGTTTTAAATGTATGTATTCAGGCATAATCAACTAATCCGAAGCTTATCTGAATTGCGGTATCCACCTGTTTCATAAGCTCCTCCGACAAATGGCCTATTTTTTCTTTCAATCTTCTCTTGTCTATTGTTCTTATCTGCTCCAGCAATATGACTGAGTCCTTTGTTATGCCGTATTTAAAAGCCTCCAGCTCAACATGGGTGGGCAGCTTTGCTTTATTAATCTGCGATGTTATTGCCGCTACTATGACAGTGGGACTATATTTGTTTCCTATATCATTCTGTATGATCAACACGGGCCTTACGCCGCCCTGTTCCGATCCTATCACAGGGCTTAAATCTCCATAGAAAATATCCCCTCTTCTTAAAACCACATTATTCACACTCCGCAAGCCTTGTTTCATATCCTATTATTGTTTCATAATCTGCCGTAAGCCCTATTTCTGCTAGTGTAATGTTTATTTCAGACATCTCCAGGTATCCGTTTCTCATTTTTTCTATTGTATTAGTCCTCTTTATCTCGCTTATATAAAAACGCATAGCGTCTCTGATGAATTCACTTCTATTTATACATTTACTGCATACCATATCGTCAATTTCTTTCAGAAGAGAATCAGGCATGCAAACGGCAATCCTTTTTAAATCAGCCACACTAGCACCTCCTAAGTTCTTTGAAGATCATATAGAATGCAAAAGCATCAATAATATGTATGAGCAAGGAGTGTAAAATTATGTATCGGAAATGCACATTGTACCATATATGATTATACTAACCGCATATACAATATTATATACCAACTCTTATGCTATGCCTACGTACAATATATGGCAGCAATCTTCACTCTTAATCTATCAGATAATTATGTACATCGACTATCTTTCCGTTCTTTATATATACCCTTGGGACTCTCTTGCTTATCATGCACACTATTTCATAGTTAATGGTATCAAGCTTTTCGGCAAGTTCATCAATAGAGATAAAACCTTCTCCCTGTTTTCCGAAAAGCACTACCTCGTCACCGACCTTTACATCCTCGATGCCTGTAACATCAATCATGCACTGGTCCATGCATATCCTTCCCACCACAGGAACTCTGCAGCCTTTTACCAATGCTTCTGCTTTGCCTGACAGCATTCTTGTAAAACCATCGGCATAACCAATTGGCAGCGATGCGATTTTGCTCCTCCTCGGGGCGATGAATTTTCTTCCGTAACTTACGCTCTGTCCGGCTTCTATTTCCTTGACATGTGATATTCTGACCTTCAGTGACATAACCTGTTTAAGTTCAATCTTATCAAGCATCACCTCATCTGAGGGTTTCAGACCGTAGAGGATTATACCTGCCCTGACCATATTAAGATGCATACCCGGCAGGTCAATTATTGTAGCACTGTTTCCACAGTGTTTTAAGTTTATCCTGACATTCTCTCTTTCAAGCTCCTGACATATCCATCTGAATTTTTCAAATTGTTCTTCCGTATATGCTTTATCCAAGGTATCAGCCACTGCGAAATGTGTAAATGTACCTTCAATTACGATGTTAGGCAGCCGGCTGATTTTCTTTATAAGCTGTACCGAGTCCTTGTCAGGCTTCAAGCCTATCCTTCCCATTCCCGTGTCTACCTTGATATGGATTTTTGCAGTTTTCTTCTGCCTCACTGCTTCCTTTGAAATTTCTTCCGCCAAATCCCAGGAATAAACAGCCTGCTCCAAATTATAGCTTATTATTTCCTCTGACCTTTCTTCATCGGTAAAGCCCATGATAAGAATTGGAACTTCAAAACCTGCTTTTCGGAGCTCTATACCCTCATCCAAAACAGCAACGGCAAATCTGTCCGCTCCATTGTCCAAAAGTGTTTGTGCTATTTTTTTTGCCCCATGTCCATAACCATCGGCTTTAACAACTGCTGTTACAAGTGCATCTTTATCAGAAAGCCTCCTTGTTTCCCTCATATTGTGAGAGAGCGCATCCAGGTCCACTTCCGCCCATGCGGCCCTGATTTTCTTCAGATCGTACATTTTTATCATCTCCTATAATTTCAAAATCCCCGTCATCCAACCTGGGATTGTATACAAAATTATAATAGTAGATTTCTACGTTTATCCTGCCGTCGTTTCCATATATTTCCGCTCTTAGGGGCACAATGTCAACCGCATCGATCCAAAGTTTTTCAATATGCATGTACCTGTTTTGCTCAGGTATCTCAAATTCTACAACAATGCACTCTTTTTCACCGTATTTTTCATTGCTGATTTTAATTTTATCTGTTTTTCTGATATGTTCCATAAAGGAACCTATAAAGCTGTTATACTCCACAGAGTGCGAGAAATTCTCAGTTATAAGATACTGGTTTATTCGCGGATGATATATATAAGAGCTGCTTCCGTTATATATCGTCACCTGTCCCTGAAGCTCCCCGGGTGCCAATACTTCAACCCTGTATTTGTCCGGCTTTTTATAGAAGTGTTTCAGCTTGTATTCCATAGTACTTCTGTTGTTTGTGACTCTCATAGTCACATCGCAGGTGTAGTCCTCCAGTTTTAAAAGCCTTTTGCTTGCCTCCTCGAAGCTTTTTTCCCTGTTTATTACTCCACAGGCTGTAAAAATCACACACACAATAAGCATACAAATAATTTTACGATACATAATATGCCCTCCTATCGCCCTGTATCGCATTATTCATACACTATTGTATGTGAAATGTCTATTATTAATGAATATTCTTCCTTGCATCTTCGTGAATTTGAAAGAATAAATCTCCGATAACCATGCCTTCTCTTTCCATAGAAACTTCCGCTATTGCAGTAGCTGTTGCAAATTCTTTGGAATGGGATATTGTTACATGAACTATTCCTATTCCGTTATCCTCTACAAACTGTTTAACATTTCCGCTAAAGCGGACTATAGGCTTTCCTATAGAGCCTCTTAGAATTTCTACGTCCTTCCACCTGAAACCTCTCAAACCTGTGCCCAATGCCTTAAGTACAGCTTCCTTAGCAGAAAAACCTCCTGCAATATGCTGTGCTTTCATATCCTTTTTCTTATAAAACTCCATCTCCTGCTCAGTGAATAATCTTTCGACAAGCCTCGGGCTTCTGGATATTGCCTTTTTAATCCTTTTTATTTCAATAATATCAGTTCCAATGCCGAATATCATCATATCACTCCCGTGTATGAAATACGTTAGTGTATACCGTCACACATTATTTGTATATATTCTACAAGAAAACCCTATATCCTCTCACCAATATATATGTCGTCAAAAAGATTTATCATTATCACGAAACATATGGTGCATTAATATCAAAAATAAAGACTGATTCCACT
>JAAYQK010000268.1 GCA_012519325.1 Gracilibacteraceae bacterium
GGCAGCTTCAGTTTCCAGGGAGCTTATGTCTACAATATTGACCTTGAGGAAGGCTTTAAGCTCAGGGCAAGGATTTCACATATCGACGAAGAAGAATACAAGAAGGCAGGAGACCGGTGGTACAGAAGCAATATGAACGTAGAAAGAATAATATACATCGGGGATGATTTATATACCATATCCAAAGGCATGATAAAAGCCAACAGCATGGCGGATATGAAAGAAAAAGGATCGCTCCTCATACCATAGGGATTTGAAAGCCGGGGCAAAAGCTCCGGTTTTTGTTTTCCTCAATAACAGGATATTGAAATAAAACAGCGAATTATAAATATAAAAGTATTTATCTGTCTGATATACGGTGAAGTTGGCGTAATAAAAAGAATATTTCCCGGGAAATAAAAGATGATGCAGAAATTCGTCGATCATATACATTCAAAATCTTGTTGGGGGGTGCTTTGATGTATCAGAACGATGCAACCGGTCAGAACACACTGTATGTGAACGATATGCTGGTCAGGATGTTCAAGCTGATTCTGGTAGCAATTGCAGTTTTTGTTATCCTTAAGGCTTTGGGAATCATAGTGATTCCATGGCTGCATGCAATAGTAATTAGTGGCACTGGTGTAGTCGCTTGTGCAGTTCCTATTTTATGCAGAAGCTTCAGCATGGATGTAAATACAATCAAGCGTGTGAATATTTACTGTGCGGTAGTGCTTTGTATCCTTGGGTACTGTTATCTGAACATGGGAATTATTATGCTTCTGGTCATACCGATAGGATTTGCCTGCATGTATTTTGATTTGAAGCTTATCAGCCGTTCTATCGGTTTGTCCGTATTGGGTATCATAATCGGAGAGGTACTGAGAGTAAGCTCAAATTGGAGTTTTGATACTGCAGCTCAAAACATCTATATAAGAATAATACTGTACTTTTTTCAATTCGGTATTGCAGCTGCTTTATTCATGGTTGTTTCAAGAAGAGCTCTGAATATATTATCAAGTACCCACAGTTACTATGAAAACATCAATAATATTTTCTCCAACGTTCAGGTTTCCTCACAAGGTTTGGAGGCTGCTGAGGAGGTACTATTACGCTCTGTCAGCACCTTGAATGCTAACAATGAAGAAGATGTTTCGTCCTCCAATGGGGTTGTCAGGGGGATAGTATCAAATATAAATAAATCCGTGGAGAATGCCAGGGAAATAATGAAATACACCCAGACGATGCTCAAAGGCAAGAGTGAAGACTTAAATTTAAAGGAAGAGGCTGCTCAAATTGAGGAGTATTCCAGGAACTCCAGGGAGCTTATACTAAAACTTGATCAATATACCGAAAAGATGAAAGAAAATCTCAGCTTGATCTCTATTATGATAGATGAAAGTAAGCTGCTTTCAATGAATGCCGCCATTGAAGCAGAAAATGCAAGTTCGGGAGGCAGGGGTTCAGCAATAGTTGCCATGAAGGTGGGAAAGCTGGCCGATGAATCGGTGGAATCGGCAACTCACATTCAGGATTTGTTAAACAGTGTGGTGAATGATGCGGAAAATACAGTAAAATCAGTTGCAGAAACCTATGATGAGGTTTATAAAAGCTTGGAGCTCTTAAATAGGACAGTGGAGACCTTGATAAAATGGCTTATGTATAAGAATATGAAATAATATAATAAGGATTGAAGCGCCGCTTCAATCCTTATTATGTATTTCTGTATATCAGCTTATATTCCATACCCTTTATCTCATAAAGGCTTTCTATATCCTCACTTATCATTGACCTTATATCTTCATCAAATCCGAATTGTGCCGCGATTCCGCAGCTGGAGCTCAGCTTCCTGGGTACAGGCATCAGTTCCACAGGTATTCCTTGTCTTTTGAGGTGGTTTTGATACTTTAATGCTCCGCTGTGAGTGAAGAAGGTTGCCAAATACTGCATGCTACTTCTGCAGGGTAAGCAGGAAATCGCCGCCCTGATTAATTACCTCAACTTTGTATCCGGAATTATTGGCAAACCTGCTTACATTGTCACGGGCTGTAGTATTGTCGACCAGAACCTGGATTCCTTCAGGATTTTTTTCTACGCCCTTTTTTGCAAGCAGAACAGGCTGAGGACATGAAAGGCCTCTTGCATCTATCTGATTAAGCTTCAAGCTCAACATCCCCCTTCATTTTGACTTCAGTTTGTTTCTCAATATTAAAATAAGAAACAAGAAGCAATACTGCAAAACCTATTATAACTGCTATTTTTCCATTGGGGGCAGGACCCTTTCCAGAGGCTGCAAGGCTGAAGTTGTGTGCAAAAGCTGCTCCGGCTGTCATACCTATAACAGTTATTACAGAGTCAATATTTCCCTCGGCGGAAAGAATAAGCTGCCTTAGGGGGCATCCGCCGAGAAGCACGGAACCCCATCCTGCCAGCATCATTCCAAGGAAGTTCCAAAGTCCGTCCCCATGAGCTACAGGCTGATTTGCAAAACCAAGAGTGAATTTTCCCATTACCAGGTTGCCTATCAATGCTGCTGCAAATATTGCAAGGAAGCCGGAAATCAGGTACCAATCCTTGAATAGTATCAGGTCTCTTATTCCTCCCACCATGCAGAGTCTTGTCCTTTGAGCAAGAGCACCGACTATAAGTCCTGCAATCAACGAAAGCAGTATAGGTGCGTGGGCGGCACCGGGAGCCTTTTCGCTGAAGAATATGAATGCCGGTTTGGCTAGGAGAAGAATCAGAAGGCCTATCATGGCTGCAGGAAAAATGTAGCCCTCGAATTTTACCAGGCTGTAAGTCTTCTTTAAAGTAAAACCTTTGTTCAGGAAGAATATACCGATACCGATTCCTGCTGCAAAGCCTGCAAGGCCTACCAGAGCATTAAGGTCACCGCCTGCCATTCTCAATACCATCCTTAAAGGACAACCCAAGAACATAAGAGCACCGACCATAACAATAAAACCAAGCATGAACCTGACTAAAGGCGATGAACCGCCCTTTGACGAAAATTCCTTCATGCCGAAGGCTGTAAGGAAAGCTCCCATCACTATTCCAATTATTTCCGGCCTGATATACTGTACCACCTCTGCCCTCTGAAGGCCCAAAGCTCCGGCGATGTCTCTGATGAAACATGCAATGCACATTCCCATATTAGCCGGATTGCCGAACTTTACAAGAATAACTGCCAGCAGACCCACAACGGCACCGGCAATTATAATGCCTTTTTTTTCTTTCATATTAAACCTCCTCATAAAAGTAATGTAGTAATGCGCTTCAATGTAATTATAATTAATAATTTAATAAATTAATAATTGATATATTGAATACACTCTGGTGCCTTAATCGAAAAAAACTATACCTAAAATTTAATTGTTATATTACAATTGAATAAGGAAAACTATTTAGTATTAACTTAAATCAACAAAATCAGACAGATTCTAATTTTGCGTTAAAAAGTTCTGCACTGAATATATTGGAGTGTGAAAATTATGGACAGGGTATATCTTGACAATGCCGCTACATCGTATCCCAAAGCACCGGGAGTAGGAGAGGCAGTAAAGCGTTTCATCGATGACATAGGCTGCAATATAAAAAGGGGAGTATACAAAAGTTCCCTTTCTGCTGAGGAAATAGTATTTGATACCCGGGAGCAAATTTGCAGGCTCTTTAATTTTGATAAAGCCGAGAATGTAATATTTACTCAGAATATTACCCAAAGCCTGAATTTTTTAATGAAGGGCTTTTTAAAGAGAGGCGACCACTGCATTGTATCCTCCATGGAGCATAACGCAGTGATGAGACCTTTGGCTCAGCTTAATGCGGAGGGAGTGGAATTTTCAAGGATACAATGTGATTCCTTTGGAAGGCTGAACCCGGAAGACATAACAGAGCAAATAAAAAGCAACACAAAAGCAGTTATAATGACCCACGCATCCAATGTCTGCGGAACGGTGCTTCCAATTTATGATATAGGCAAAATATGCAAGGAAAAGGGGATCAGGTTCATAGTGGATTCGGCGCAGAGCGCAGGGACACTTGAGTTGGATTGGAAGCGGCTGAATGCAGATGCCATTGCTTTCACAGGGCATAAAGGACTTTTGGGGCCTCAGGGAATAGGGGGATTTGTGGTAAGTGATGAAATGGCGAATGAGATGAGCCCTTACATAACAGGAGGAACAGGCAGTTTTTCGGACAGTGAGGAGCAGCCGGAGCACCTGCCTGATAAATTTGAGTCGGGAACTTCCAATATTCCGGGAATTTTTGGGCTCAATACGGCGTTGAAATATGTGTTTTCCATTGAAACAGAAAACATCCGGTTGAATGAAATGAAGCTAACAGGCACATTTATAAGTGAAGTATCCGATATAAAGGGTGTAATGCTTGCAGGGATCAAAGGCACGACGGGCAGGACAGCGGTTGTATCGTTGGATTTTAAGGACTTGGATAATGCTGAAATAGCCTACATTCTTGACAAGGAATACGGGATAGCGACCAGATGCGGGCTTCACTGTGCTCCATCGGCTCACAAGACCCTCGGCACCTTTCCACAGGGTACGGTGCGGTTCAGCTTCAGCCATTTCAACACAATGGAAGAGGTAAGATATACAGTAGATGCGATAAATAGAATAATTAAGCGATATTAAGAGAGCTATTTCTCCGTATTTTTTCTATATTCTAACCAGCGTATCAGGAACATTTTTATAATTGCAGCAATAGGAACAGCAATAAGCATTCCCAACAATCCAAGGTATGCACTCCCGATTATGATCGAAAGCATCACAAACACCGGGTGCAGTCCCACACTGTTTCCAACAATCCTTGGAGAAATAAGCGTACCGTCTATCTGCTGAACTGCAACAAGTACGATAACTGCAAGAAATGCTTTAATGGGGCTTCCGCTCAGAAGCCCTACAATTATTGCAGGAAACGAGCCGATTATAGGGCCGAAGTAAGGAATGATATTTGCTATGCCTGCAGTCATGCCTATGAGTATGGCAAAGTCAAGCCTTATAATGGATAACCCTATGGAACTCAATATGCCGACAATCAATGCCGCCAGCAGCTGGCCCCTTATGAATTGAGACAGTATCAAATTAATGTCTTCAAAAAGACTGCTCAGTTTTTCATTTTTTTGTTCCTTGATAAAAGCTTTAACAGTTTTATCGTAAAGTTCCCGGAAGTATTCAATATCCTTTAAAATATAGAAGGCAACTATAAGTCCCAATACAATATTTACAATATTGCTTCCGAAGCTCTTGATTCTTACAATCGAATTGGATATAGCCGAGCTTATCAATTCATTGGCACTCTCCACCGTATTGATTAACTGCTGCTTCAGGTTGTCCGATAAATCGCTGCTTTCAAGCCATGACCGCAATTGACCAAAAATGTGGATATACCTTTCCGAATAGCTTATCAATGAGTCGATTACTGAATTAATATCCACCTGTCTGCTGATCTGTCCACCTATCATGGCATAAGAGCTATAAAGGAGAACAACAATCAAACCCAGAACCAAAAGATAAGTAATTAGTACACTGGTTGTACGCTTTAATTTCTGATGCCTGACGGAACTCATAACATTGCTTTCTATCCAGTATACTACCGGATGAAGCAAATATGCAGCTACCAGCGCAATTATAAAAGGAGTCAAGACAGCCAGCAGCCTTGATAAAGCGCCGATTAGTGCGCCCAAAATGTATTCAAAGTTGGAAATCAGCCTGTATATCACATACAGGACGGTTGCAAGCACAA
>JAAYQK010000269.1 GCA_012519325.1 Gracilibacteraceae bacterium
ATGCTTGAGAACGTCAGGCAGCTGCTGATAAGTGAGCTTATGCTTATTTTGAATGAACCCTATGATAAAACAGAAGAGAAAGTGATGACCATGATAAAATAGCAGGGGGAATCCAATGAAAATTAAATATTTATAAATTTGCTCAAATAAATAGTTAATAGTTATTCTTTATTATTAATTTATTTGATATAATATCCTTATAAATTAGTATATTATGTGCCTTCGGTGGGGCTTACAGGCCTGCAATATTTTTTGCCGAGAAAAAATGAATAGGTGTCATTCCTTGGGTTTCATGATATAATATAATTGGTTTATAATTGCTTAAAAAGTATCAAACTGGATATACTAGATAAAAGGAGGTGAAGTTTCAAATGAGAAAGGTTGTTGTGTGGGTGTTAATGATCCTGGGTGCTGCTTTAGGTGCAGAATCAGTGTATCTGCTTACGAATTATTTTAAAGCGACACAGTTTTTCGGTTTTGACTTTTCAGGTTCTAATTCTTTTATTTTGGTTTTATTCGGAGGGGCAATTGGTGGAATTATTTTTTATTTAATATCATCCTGGCTGATTAATTTTGGTAAGGAGTCTACCACAAGAGTTGAGAGAATGCTTCAAAAAATTCCTACCGGTGAAATGCTGGTCGGAGCCATAGGGCTTATTACGGGCCTTGTTATTGCTTATCTTATAAGCAGCGGCCCTATAAAGCTTATACCTTTTGCATGGTTAGGTACCTTGCTGTCGATATTGGTATATTTGCTTCTGGGTTACTTGGGAGTGAGTATAGCAACTAAAAAGAGAGAAGATATATTTGGGTTGCTTATTTCCTGGAAAAAATTGGTACAAAAGGACAAGGAAAAGCCAGCTGCAAAGGTCGAAAGCATTATACAGCCCAAAATTCTCGATACCAGTGTTATTATAGATGGGAGAATAGCAGACATATGTAAGACCGGATTTGTTGAGGGCCCGCTTATTATACCCGCATTTGTCCTTGAAGAACTCAGACATATTGCGGATTCTTCGGACGCACTAAAAAGGAACAGAGGACGCAGAGGTTTGGATATACTTAACAGAATCCAGAAGGAGCTGGAAATAAGTGTGGAAATTGTGGAAAAGGACTTTGAGGATCTGACCGAGGTCGATACCAAGCTTCTAAAGCTGGCTCAGTATATGAACGGCAAGGTAATAACAAATGACTACAATCTGAATAAAGTGGCAGAATTCCAAAGGGTTCCTGTTTTGAACATCAATGAACTGGCAAACGCAGTCAAGCCGGTTGTACTGCCTGGAGAAGAAATGGCGGTGCAGGTTATAAAGGACGGCAAGGAATTTGGCCAGGGGGTTGCATATCTTGATGACGGAACAATGATAGTTGTTGATGGCGGAAAACGTTACATTGGAGATACTATCGAGGTTATAGTGACAAGTGTTCTGCAGACAGCAGCCGGAAGAATGATATTTGTAAAGCCGAAATCTGCCGCAGATAAAGTATCTTAGTATCAGTGCATAATGATCAAATGACTGACAACGCGTATTATTTGGCTTGGCGCTTGATTGTTTATGAATTGCTGGTTTATAATATACCCTGAGTGGAGAATTCCACTTGGGGTTTATTTTGTATTAAAAAGCAGAGATTAACTTATATCTAATATATTCAGCAAAATTAATATTAACAATTATATTAAATATGAAAGGGCTGAATAAACGGGAATGAATACGGCAATTATATTAGCTGCTGGCAGGGGTACAAGAATGAATGCCGGCAGGAACAAGCAATACCTTATACTTAAAAATAAGCCAATACTTGCTCACAGCATTGGGATATTTCAAAAATGTAACCTTATTGACGAAATAATTGTAGTAATAAATCAAGATGAAGAGGCAAATTGCAGGATAAATGTAATTGAAAAATATCAGTTTAACAAGGTTAAGAAGCTGGTGCCCGGTGGGGATGAGAGGCAGCATTCGGTTTATAATGGATTAATGCATGTAAACAGCGAATGCGACATAGTATTGGTTCATGACGGTGCACGGCCTTTGGTAACTCATGATGTGATTGAGAGGTGCATAAACGAATTAAGAAGCTGCGAGGCGGTGTCTTGCGGTATGCCTATCAAGGACACTGTAAAGATTATTGATGAGAACCGCAATGTAAGGGTGACTCCAATGCGGGATAGCGTGTGGATAACACAGACACCTCAGGCCTTTAAGCTTGAAATTCTGTTAAAAGCCCACAACCATGCCCTGGAAGAGAAGATAATCTGTACAGATGATGCCATGCTGGTTGAGCAGCTTGGAATAAATGTACGAATGGTTGAAGGCGACTATGAAAACATAAAAATAACTACCCCTGATGACCTGATTATGGCAGAGTCCATACTTAACTATAAAAGGAAGTTCCGTAAATAAAAAATTGTAAAAACATATCTATATGTTTCGTGTCAAACATTTTTCATTAGAATTCAAATGGCACGAAACATTTTCATATCCAATTATTTCAATTTAAATTCTGATTTTCCCGATACATTTATTTGGAACAAAGACTACTATATGTTAAAAGATAAACAATAAAATTGAGTCAATTTTATTGACTTTCTGAATCATTTTAATATAATAATATTTGAACAAACGTAATAAATCTGAACAAATGTAAAAATAAATTATTAAGGAGACTCATATGAAAAAGCTGATGGATGATATGCGTTTAATCCTGAAGTGCTGCACGTTGTATTATGAAGATGATCTTAACCAGGAGCAGATAGCGAAAGAGCTTGGAATATCAAGGCCTACCGTTTCGAGAATGTTGAAGGAGGCAAAAGATCAGGGGATTGTTGAGATAAAAATAAACAGCCCCATAAACTCAGATTTCCATTCTATAGAACGTAAGCTGGAAAAGCTGCTGGGACTCAAGGAAGTAATAGTAGTGGATAACAAGAAGGACCCCGTGAGCCAGAAGATAGAGTTGGGATATGCTGCTGCCCGGTATCTGGAGAGGGTTCTTAAAGACAGGGATATAGTTGGGGTTTCCATGGGTACCACTATAAAAGAGATTGCCAAATTTGTGAATAAAAGCAGTATGTCCGGAGTTACTTTCCTGCCTATTGTAGGGGGAGTAGGACAGGTAAATATTGATATACATCCTAATCAGATAGTCATGGATCTTGCCAGGGCTTTTGGAGGCAATTACAAGCTGCTTCATGTTCCGGCGGTGATATCCGACATTGAAGTCAAGGAAAATTTGAAAAAGGAAAAGGAAATCAAGCAGATACTTGATTTTATTGATAAGGTTACTGTTGCCATAGTCGGTATCGGAGTCCCGACAGAGAAAACTTCAACTATGATGACATCGGGCTATTTCAACGAATCGGATATGGAGGTCCTGAGGATGAGAAAGGCGGTAGGGGATGTATGCCTGCAGTTCTACGATATTAATGGTGATGCATCTCAATTTGAGTTCAATAAAAAGGTGTTCGGCATAGAAATCAGCCGGTTGAAGGAAATCGACAGAGTGGTGGGAGTAGCAGGAAGCATGGAAAAGGCAAATGCAGTGATCGGGGCAGCTCGTGGTAAATATATAAATGTACTAGTTACAAATCATCAGACCAGTGAGGTTATTCTCAATAAGTACAGGGGGAATTAGCTCTATGGAAAGATTGGCAATTATTGCATTTCTACTTCTGATAGTCCAAGGTATTCTGACATATTTTCAAATATCCGATTACAGGAAAAGAATATCTGTCCTCAGTAAAGTGGGGAAAATCGGCATAGGCACAAAAAAGGGTTTTCTGCGTGCCGGATGTATTACAATTCTGGCCTGTGATAATCAGGGGAGAATTATCCGGGGAGAAAAGCTTGAGGGTATAACAATATTCGAGAGATTTAAGGAGATCAAGGGTATAGAAGGCCTGACCCTTCAGGAGCTAAAGATTATGTATCCGGAGGAAAAGGAGGGACAGAAGAGGAAACGGCAGAAAAGCGCAATGCTTCAAGCTATAGAAGGTTTGGAAAAAAAACTAAGGAGCCAAGTTTCCCCATAGGTCGATGGGGTTATAAATCTTGATGGAAGGAGGGCAGCATGACATTTATATAATGCAGAGATAAAAAATTATAGTGAAAGGAGATTGTTCAATGTTTGATGTTTTATCAAATCTGGCACAAGGATTTATAGGTCTTTTCCAGAAGGGCGGAGAGAACTTTATGGGACTTGTCACCGGAATTCTTCCGACCCTTATAGTACTTATGACAGCTGTAAATGCACTTATCAAAATAATAGGAGAGGAAAAGATCGAAAAAGTTGCAAGGTCTGCAACCAAGAACATTATTACCAGATATACCGTTTTTCCGGTATTGGCAGTATTTTTCCTTACTAATCCCATGTGTTATTCCTTTGGGAAGTTCCTGGAGGAAAAGTACAAACCAGCGTTTTATGATGCAGCAGTGTCTTTTGTTCATCCCATAACAGGCCTTTTTCCCCATGCAAATTCGGGGGAACTGTTTGTTTACATGGGAATAGCACAAGGCCTGGAGCAGCTTAACCTGCCACTGGGCGATATAGCTATCAGGTATTTTATTGTGGGCGTTATAGTAATATTCATGAGGGGTATTGTAACTGAAAGGATTACAGCCATCATGATGGGACAGAGAATGGGAAAATCTGCAAGCAGAACACAGTCTGCCAGTGTATAAGGAGGGGCGGCCATGTATAAAGCAGTAAAAATTGAGAGAGGTAGCAGCGGTTGGGGAGGACCACTGGTCATTCAGCCAACTGAAAAGAAAAACAAGATTGTATCAGTTACTGGCGGAGGTATTGACCCGGTAACAGCAAAAATTGCCGAGCTGACAGGTGCAATCCCAGTTGACGGCTTTAATACGGGAGTTTCTGACAGTGAGATAGCAGTAGTGATCATTGACTGTGGAGGAACAGCAAGGTGCGGAGTTTATCCCAAGAAAAGGATTTATACTGTTAACCTTACTGCTGTTGGACAATCAGGGCCTCTGGCGCAGTACATAACTTCAGATGTTTATGTATCAGGCGTAACAGAAAAAAATATCTCCCTGTATGATGGTGAAGTTAAGGCAGAAGTTCCCGATGAACCGGTAAAGGAAGCTAAACCTGCAGAACAGAATGTACAATCAAAAGGGAAACAGGGCTTTCTTACCAGATTGGGAAAAGCAACCGGAGGTGTAGTTGGAAAGTTCTATCAGGCAGGCAGGGATACTATCGATACAGTGATAAAGAATGTTATCCCCTTTATGGCATTTGTCAGTATGCTGGTAGGTTTAATACTTGGATCCGGTATAGGAGACTGGATAGCAAATACCATTTCTCCATATGCAGGTACAATTCCCGGCCTGCTCGTAATATCAATTATCTGTGCCATTCCGGTATTATCGCCGCTATTAGGCCCCGGAGCCGTAATTGCCCAGATAGTCGGAGTCCTGGTCGGTGTACAGATAGGAAACGGATCCATTCCCCCGCAATACGCTTTACCGGCACTTTTTGCTATTGACCCACAGGTTGGATGCGATTTCATACCCGTTGGACTGAGTCTTGGCGATGCAGAACCTGAAACCGTTGAAGTAGGTGTACCTGCAATACTGATGTCCAGACTTATTACAGGACCGGCTTCCGTTCTTATAGCTTATGCATTCAGCATTGGGTTGTACTAAATGAGAAAAGCATGGTACGATACTCCCAATTGAGTATCTGCCATGCTTCCCCGGAAGCTTAAACGTTGGCCATGCTTAAGCTCAGAAATATTATAGCATAAATTTAATGAAATTTATATAGGATTGTACATTTAGGAGGGTTATATGAATTATAAGGCGTCAATTACCGGGATAGGGGAAATGGCATTGGATTTTTTGGATGACAATATGATAATAGTTTTTAACGACAATGCTCCGGCAGAATTGGCTGAG